>JAUIAZ010000007.1 GCA_030427465.1 Gammaproteobacteria bacterium
GACCACGATTTTCTGCAAGCGCGGATCCGATGGGGGCAGATAGCCTTCCACCCGCACACTCAGACCCAGCCTGGTGGCCGCAGCCGCCAGCGCGTCCAGAATACCAACGTAGGCCTCCAGCGAGCTGACCGGTGGCAGGAAAACATAGAGATCCCCCTGCCGGACTTCTGCCGACAATGCCGTGTGGATGGCCATACTGGCCAAGGGACGTTCCTGCGCATCCGACAGCGGTTTGATCTCCTGCGGCACGGGCTCAAAGGGATCGCGTGCGAACACCTCGTAAAGATCACTCTCCTCGTGCCGGGACAGGCTATCCAGTGGCAGTCGATAGCCGACGGGTGAATCACCTGGCAGCAGGAACATGGCCCCCTGCTTGAAGCGCCAGAGACAGGTTGTCCACAGACCCGACACTGGATTGAGCGCCAGCGGCAGCACATAGCCCGTACACTGGTTCAGGCCCTGTTTCATGACACGCGCCAGGGTTTTCTCGCCCATGCGCTCCGGTTCGAAGTCCACCGGATCAACATCTACCGGTAACTGCCTGGATTGCCACAAGGCATGAAAAGGGTCTTCGTAGGCCGGGTGAATGGCGCTGTCTGACAAGCCCATCTCGGCACAGAAACCAGAAATGATGGCCCGTGCGTCGTCCCGCTTGGCATCGTGAGAGAAGCGATCCTGCGGCCCTTTCCACAAGGGTTCGCCATCCTTGCGCCAGTACAGCGCGTACTGCCAGCGTGGCAGCGGCTCTCCCGGATACCACTTGCCCTGGCCATAGTGCAGCAGCCCCTGCGGCGCATAACGCTTCTTCAACTTCTGAACCAGGTCAAAAGCCAGCGCACGCTTCTCCGGGCCATCGGCATCGGTGTTCCACTGCTTGGATTCCATGTCATCAATGGAAACAAAGGTTGGCTCCCCGCCCATGGTCAGGCGCACATCATCGGCTTCCAACTGTTTATCGACGGCTTGACCCAGGGCATCAATTTCCAGCCAGTCCTGATCGGTAAACGGTTTGGTCACCCGGGGATCTTCCCGGACACGACTGACCTCATTGCTGTAACTGAAGGTGACCTCACATTTGTCGACCGCCCCGCTGATGGGTGCCGCGTCCTGGGGGTTCGGGGTACAGCAAAGTGGTATGTGACCCTCAGCAGCAAAGAGGCCGGACGTTGGATCCAGCCCCAGCCAGCCAGCACCGGGCAGGTAGACTTCACACCAGGCATGCAGATCCGTGAAGTCCGTTTCGGGGCCGCTTGGACCATCCAGTGACTTCTGGTCCGAGGTCAGCTGCACCAGATAACCCGACACAAACCGCGCCGCCACTCCGAGGTGACGAAACAGCTGTACCAGCAACCAGCCGGAATCACGACAACTGCCCAAGGCTTTGTGCAGGGTTTCCTCCGGTGTCTGTACACCCGGCTCCAGCCGCACGGTGTAGTCGATGTCCTGTGACACGCGCTGGTTCACATCCACCAAAAAGTCGATGATCGCCCGTTTGTCTCTGGAAATACCCTGAAGGTACTTGCTGAACAAGGGCCCACAATCTCCGTGCTCAAGAAACGGCGCCAGCTGTGAGCGCTGCTCGGCGGTGTACTGGAAAGGGTAATGCTCGGCATATTCTTCAACGAAGAAATCGAACGGATTATAGGGTGTCAGATCAGCCACCAGATCGACACTGACCTCGAGCCGATCGGTTTTTTCGGGAAACACCAGCCGCGCCATGTAATTGGAAAACGGATCCTGCAGCCAGTTGATGAAGTGGGGCTTCGGCACCACATTCATTGAGTAGGCCCGGACGGGCGTGCGACAGTGAGGCGCCGGACGCAATCGGATGGTATGCGGTGACAGGCCAACCAGCCGGTCATAGTCATAGGTCATTGTGTGCCGGATACCGACATATATACTCATGTCAAACTCCTTGTCGGGCGGTTCGCAGTAACCCGAGTCCTGTTGCCAAAATCAGTCTTTTTCCCAGTCAAAGGGCGGAAGTCCGTTGAACAAAGTCAGAAGGCCCTCGCCCCACTGCTTGCGCAGGCGGGCGTAGTAAGGGGAATTCAGTTTCAGATGCATCACCTGTGCCGGTTCGAAAGCATCACGCTCGTAGATCAACAGATCGAAGGGCGGAGCGACCGACAGGTTACTGCGCATGGTGGAATCCATGGACACCAGTGCGCAGCGGGCGGCCTCCTCCAGGGTCATATTGTTGCGTATAACCCGGTCGAGTATCGGCTTGCCGTACTTGGTCTCACCGATCTGCAGAAACGGATTATAAGGAGAGCTCTTGATGTAGTTGCCCTCCGGATAAACCATGTAGATCCCGGGGTCGCCTCCCTCTACCTGACCACCCACCAGAATAGTGGCACCGAACTGGTTGCTCTGCCCTTCACTCTGGCTGCGACCATGGTACTTCTGCAAGTCCACGCAGACGCCTCCGATATAGCGAGCCGCATCGGCAAGATCATCGCAGTCAGCCAGGCTGTAAACTTCCGCATCATCCGCATCCAGATCCCGGCCGACGCGATGGACCACCGCCTGAGTCGTGGCCAGGTTGCCCGAGGTCATCAGCACGAAGAAACCCTTTCCGGGTATCTGGTACCGGAACATTTTCGGGTAGGTATTGACATTGTCAACGCCCGCATTGGTGCGGGAATCCGAGGCAAACACCAGCCCCTTGTCAATAGCAATCGCGACGCAATAAGTCATGGGGGCACACTCTGAGAATTGATTACCGCATGTTAGGTAAGCCCCTGTCACTTGGCAATAAGGCTCCGGATTATATTCCAGGCCGGATTCGCACTGAAAATGGCAACGGCATTTGGCGAGGCCGCCCGCTGACGCTATGCTGGAGACTTTGTTCTGAATTTGTCTCATGGTCACACACTCAGCCGCACTTTTCCCCTGTCCCCAGTCCCCCCTGAGCGAATGGCTGCCCCCCGGGTGCCGCCCGCTGTCGGTCGAAGGCCGCTCCGTACTGGCGGTCTGCCTGTCTGAAGCGGTTCCTTCCGATCACGATCCGGAGCGGCTTACTTTCAACCTGCACCTCAAAGCGCCGACCACAGGCCGACCTGATGAAGGGCCCGGTTCAGAAAGCAAAACCTGGATCAGGCAGCTCACCCACCCAGAGCTGCAGTGGACACAGATTGCCTGCCTGCCGCTGAACCCGAAAGGAATTGTGACCGCACATTTTTCTGCGGAGGGCTGGTTTGTGCAGGCGCTGGAAGACTCCCGGGTCCTGCTCACGCTCTCGGGTCAACCCGGTCGCTCCCTCGGCCTGCCGACTGTGAGCAGCCCACACCCCTTGCCGATCGACCTGCCGCCCAAAGGGCGCTTGCCCTTGTTGCGTCGCAACCTGAGACTGCTGAACCGGGGCAGTCTGACGCTGACAATCAACAGCCAGTTACAGGGCGATGCAACTCTCGATCTGCTCAGGCGACTTCAACTGGATCACGCCACCCCGTTGTTCGCAATACAACATGCGGATCGTGCACCTAAATAATTCATTCCATCGCCCCAATGCCCCAGACAAGTGCCGGAATCCCCGGCACCCGGGCCTGCGTCACAAACGTCAGACCGGGCTGAATCCGGATTAGCGGGCAGACCAGGGCAGAGACGGTCCCCTGGCATATCCTGTGCAGTGCAAACCCTGCAGTAGCCTGAACCCCTACAGCACCCGTTTTTCAATCATAAAGAAGGATTTTTGTATGAAAACTGTAAGCCATGACTCCCTGCTGTTCGCCCTGACCCACCCCTACGAAGTCAGCGCCATGAAAGAGCTGCGCGACTATTTTGACTGCATGTATTTCGCCAACTGAGCCGTCATTCCGGGGTGCCAGCCGGCACCCCGACACTCCCCTGACACATTTTATCGCCTACAATGTATCCTGCCTGATGGCATAAGCCACGGCTCCCTTGTTTTTCAGAAAAGCAGGATCCCGAAATGGAGTTTGATGAAGAGATAGTCAGGGAAGTCATGGACTCCTTCAATGACCTCTACACCGAGATTGATGGCCTTCTGGTTCAGCTCTCCGATCATGGCGCCGATGACCCGGACCAGCTTCATGCCCTGTTCCGGGCGGTACATTCCGTTAAAGGCAATGCCGCCATGCTACAGGTTGATCCGATCGTTCACTTTACCCATGCGCTGGAAGAAATCGTTGATTCACTGCGTGCCGGCCGCTATCCGCTGACCCGTCTGATCTGCGAGGTTCTGCACCTGGGAATGGACCGGGTGCGTGATCTGCACCACCGCGACATCATGGGGCTTTCCGCAGACAATTTGCAGGAGGAGACGATCGGACCGCTGATGAAGCAGATGGCCGAGAAAGAACCGGGCGAAATTGAGCAGGCCGCTTATGAAGTACTGGCGGCTTTTGGTGTGGAAATGGCCGTGGCCGAACATGCTCCGGAGCAAAAGGCCGCTGCGGTTTCCGGGAACGTGGTGTCCGTTGCTTTGGGCGATGAACGACGCCGTGCTGACCTGGACCTGTTCAGGTCACTGGCCGCTCAGGTCGATCAGCAAAGCCAGTTCTGGGAAGGCCGCACCCAGAACATTTTCAGCTGGGCACAGAAACTCAATGAAATAGCCGGCTCACCGGTCGACTCACAGCAACTGGCTGCCGCAATCTACATGCACGATATCGGCATGGCCTTTGTGCCTTCACGCATTCTGGACAAGGAAGGGAAGCTGAGTGCGGAAGAAGTTGCGCAGATCCGTCATCACCCCACCTGGGGACACGGCCTTCTGAGCCGCATGCCGGGCTGGGATGAGGCGGCGAGGATGGTACACGAACATCAGGAACACTTTGATGGCAAGGGATACCCGCAGGCGCTCGCCGCTGAGAGTATTCATCCGGGTGCCCGGATACTGGCCGTGATTGACGCCTTTTTCTCGATCACCAACGGACGCGCAGACCGCAGTCAGCGCCGTTCCGTGGTCAGGGCGGTATCCGAGCTCAATGCACGCTCGGGATCCCAGTTCGACCCGGCTTGGGTCAGCGCGTTCAACGATCTCGTCAAAGCGGAAATCAAGGCAGGCAATCTGTAACGCAGTCAGTAGAGCGCCGCTTCGTCTTCCAGGGCTTCTTTCAGAACCTCGATAAACAGCTTGTCCGCGTCACTCATTTCTTCCGGAATCCGGATACGGGTTGACGAGCTGATTTCATCCGCCATCTTGCGATCCGCATCAGGCTCATGCTGCAAGCGTCTTCCGATTTCCATACACTGCGCCGGTATGGTGGGGTCAGACAACACCTTCTTGATGAACCCTCGCATTTCCGCGATCATTTTAGCCTGTCGGCTTTCTGTAGCACTTCCCATTTCTACTGCTCTCCTTAGAATCCTAAAAGGATGTATAGCTTAAAAACCGCCCCAAAAAAAGAGCCTTTGCGTCCGGAGACCCTCTCCGGCCAGTTTTACTATCTGCAAAATTTTCACCAGGTTCTCGACTCGGTGGAAGCGCTCTACGAGGATATCCTGCCGCCGTCCAGCCGGGAGTTCATCGAGCACTTTCGTCATCTGCCCCTGGATGCCCAGGCACTTCTCATCCGCCTGCACAGCCGCAAAGGCCCCATCATTCGGGAAGACAAGCTTTCTTACCCGGAGATTGGCGATGTTGCGGAGGCTATCCGCCTGCTGGCCGATGTCCGTTGGCTTCAGGTCAATCCACCCGTAACCGAGGATTATCTGTTGGCAACACTGACCAAGGCAGAAATCAGCGCCGGGTTCGGGGTGCCGCAGCACGGGCTTTCACGACCCGCGATGCTGGCGACCCTGCACGTCACCCCTGCCGAAATCTACGCCACCTTTGCCACACGATTTCTGCTGCTCACCTGTCATGAATACCTGCAACCCCTGCTGGATGCCTTCTTCGGCAGCCGGGATCAGGATCTGAGCGCCTTTATCGTCTCGGAACTCGGACATATCCGGTATCCGGACTACCCCCTGGAACGTCGCTCGAGACGTTTTCACAGTACAGGCGACCTGCAGGAATATGCTGACCTGGAAGACACTTACAGCCGCTACCGCGAATGGCGCGCAGACCCGGAGGCCCCCCTGGAGGACTTGCTGGAGCTGGTGCCCCTGATCCCCGCCATTGCCCGGAACCGGCCCTGGCGCTATCGTTGTGACCGTCTGATCAACCGGATTGGCCGGGCTTGTGAGCGCGCGGGTGAAGTCGAAAGGGCGCTCGAGCTGTACGCCATGAGTGAACTGCCGCCTGCCAGGGAACGTCGTGTGCGCCTGTTTGCCGCAACGCACGACTGGTACAGCGCGTACACCTTGTGCCTGCAGATGCAGGAAGCCCCTGCCGATTATTCAGAGCGGCATTTCGCCCGCTTCTTCATGCCCCGCATTCTGAAGCAGCTGGGTCTGCCCGCCGCTTCCAGACGCCCTGCGCCCAGGATCCAGCGTCTGGAAGGTGGCAAGCCGGAGGACCGCCCGGAGCTGAGAGCCATGCAGGCACTAGGAACCGACAATGGTGACTGGCACTATGTCGAGAACTGGCTGTTCAACGCCTGGCTCGGGCTGTGGTTCTGGGACGTCATCTACAGCGATGCTCCGGGCGCCTTCACACACCCCTTCCAGATAGCTCCTCACGACCTCTACGAGCCCGGGTTTCGCCAGCGCCGCGAGAAACTCATTCGCCAGAGACTGGCCATGCTGGAAGAAGGTTCCCTCTCAGAACGTCAGCAGGTTCTGCTGGAGACCTGGCAGGCGCATGAGGGCAAGGCCAATCCCTTTGTCGGCTGGTATGAAGGCGGGGCTGCGTTGCTGGAAAAAGCCCATGCGCATATTCCGGCCCGGCACATCCGCGTCATCGCCGAGCGCTGGCTCAGCGACCTGAGGAATCACCGTTCCGGTTTTCCTGACCTGATCCAGTGGCGTCATGATGGCGGCTATGAGCTGGTGGAAGTCAAAGGGCCCGGTGATCAGCTCAGGCCCAACCAGACTGCCTGGCTGCAGTTCTTTGGGGAAGAAGGCATTCCCGCCAGAGTGGTGTATGTCGCCTGAAATCCGCCTCAGTGTCCATCAGGTACTGCACTTTTTCCGCCCGGCCGGCGCCTGTGACATCCCGGTTCAGGCCCCCGTTCTCTCCGCAGATGGCCAGAGATGTCATCGCCGCGAACAGGCCAGCTGGCCGGCCGGCGTTGAAACCGAGAAAACCCTCAGTATCGACCTGCCTCTGCACCAGGGCTTTGCCCGGATCACCGGCAAGGCTGACGGATTCACCGCTAGCCTGGCCCGACCCGTCTTCCTGGAGATCAAGACCGAGCGTAATCCGGACGCGCCCCTGGATGAACGTCGATTACTGCGTTATCAGGATCAACTGCGTCTGTATGCCTCGCTTTGGCTCCGGCAACAGGCCGCCGACGGGCAGACCTTGCCAGAAAGCATTGGCTTTGCCCTGCACCGGGTGCCCTTATCTGCCCGCAAGAGCACGCGTATCGAGGCGTGGGAAGAAAGCACGACGGAGATAAGCACCCACTGCGAGCGGATTTTCTCGCGCGTCAGCAGCTGGCTTTCCGAGCGCCAGAAACATCGCCGGGCCCGTCAGCCCTTCCTGAAGGAACTGGCCTTCCCGTTTGCGGATTTCCGGCCGGGCCAGCGAGCACTGGCTGCCGCCGCTTACCGATTTACCGGAGCGGGTGAAGATGCCCTGCTGGAAGCCCCCACCGGCAGTGGCAAATCCCTGGCCATGATCTTTCCCCTGCTGCGCCGCATGGGCGAGGGGCAGATACGGCAGATCATGCAACTGAGCGCTCGCAATGAAGGACAGCTCAGTGCTCTCGAGGCGGTGGCTTGTCTGACCAAGGGCGCCGGGGTGTTCTTCCCTCTGCGCGTATTACAGTTACAGGGGCGAGACAAGCTTTGTCTCGAAAGCATGTGCCTGGGGGACGCGTGTCCCAGACGCGCAAACTTCTATGAGCATTTGCCCGCAGCCAGTCAGGCCGCCAGCGAGAAAGCCTTTCTTGATACCGCTGCCTTGAAGGCTCTCGCCATCGAACACGGAATCTGTCCACACGCATTGCAAGCCTGGCTGGCCCCCTGGTGGGACATACTGATCGGCGACTACAACTATGCTTTCGCACCCGGTTCACGGCTGGATTTCACCATCACGGACAATCAACCGGTTTTGCTGATGGATGAAGCCCATAATTTACCCGCGCGGGCGCGGGAGATGTTCTCGGCACAGCTGGACACGCGTCAGCTCGGGCGCCTGCGTCGGGTTCTGCTCAAAGGTGGTCGGGCCCGGCGCAGCCTTGGCAGCCTGTTGCGACACCTGGATCAGTTGTCATTACAGTCCGCCATCGATCAGAAAGCTCTGCAGACGCTGTCGCAAAAAGTGGCACAGACTCTCGCGGACTGCTTCGAGGAGCCCACCGATGAACTGTCACCCGAGGACCATCCGATACGTAATGAGGCGCTCAGTGCCCTGCAGCAATGGCAGTCGGCTTTTGAACTGAGCCCGGACAGCTATCGTGTCCACTGGCCGAACACGGAGCGTCTGGTGCTGGATTGCCTGAGTGCTGCCCAGGCTCTGAATACACTGAGCCGCCCCTGTCATAACCGCATCGCCTACTCTGCCTGCCTGACACCGCCGGATTTCTACGGCCTGGAAATGGGCCTGTCGGAAGATTGCCAGCGCTTCCGGCAGCCCAGCCCGTTCCGGCCCGAGCAGGCCCTGATCCTGCAATCCCGGGATATCTCCTTACGCTGGCAGGACCGGCCCCGCAGCCTTCCGGCGGTGGTCGACTACATCGCGGCTTTGTGGCAGACCCGGCCGGGTAATTACTGGGTTTTTTCGCCCTCCCATGATTATCAGAATCTACTGTTGGACGCTTTTCGCGAGCGACATGCCGACATACCCAGTCATTATCAGATTCCCGATATGCCGCCGGAACAGCGTCAGGCTTTTCTGCAGCAATTCCGCAATGACCCACAACACGGACTGGGCTTCGTGGTACTCGGCAGCCTGTTCAACGAGAGCGTCGATCTGCCCGGCGATGCCCTGCTTGGCGTGGCGGTTCTGGGAACGGGCCGCCCGCCGCCCTCCGAGCGGCTGGATCGCATCGCGGCTTGGTACAATGAGCGTGGCTATGACGGAGAGCGCTTCGCCTATACCCTGCCCGGCTGGCAGAAAGTGGTGCAGGCGGTCGGCCGGGTTATCCGCCGGGATGACGACCGCGGCGTGGTGCTTCTGCTCGACCAGCGCCTGCAAAACGCCCCTTTCCGCACACTGCGCCCACCACACTGGCAGGTACAGGCCTGCCAGAACCCGATGCAGGCCCGCGAAGTGCTGACACAATTCTGGGCCGACGAGAGCCCACAGGGTGAGCAATTAACACACAATTGACGTAGAATACGCGCAGTTTTTCCCGGAGTTAACCATGCAAGCCGCGCAACCGCTGTTTTCCTATCCCGCTTACTGGGCTGAGTGCTATGGCACATCCGCCTTCCTTCCCATGAGCCGGGAAGAAATGGACCAGCTGGGCTGGGACAGCTGCGACATCATTATCATCAGCGGGGATGCCTACGTGGACCATCCCAGCTTTGGTATGGCCGTGGTAGGCCGTGTCTGGGAAGCGCAAGGTTTTCGCGTGGGCATCATTGCGCAACCGGACTGGCGATCCAAAGCCGACTTTGAGCGACTCGGCCGCCCGAACCTGTTTTATGCGGTCAGCGCCGGCAACATGGACTCCATGATCAACCGCTACACGGCAGACCGCAAGATCCGTCAGGATGATGCCTATACCCCCAACGACGAAGGGGGCAAACGTCCGGATCGCGCCGTGATCGTATATGCCCAGCGCTGCCGTGAAGCCTTTGCCGATGTGCCGGTACTGATCGGAGGCATTGAATCTTCCCTGCGCCGTATCGCCCATTACGATTACTGGAGTGATCAGGTCCGACGCAGTGTATTGCTCGACGCCAAGGCAGATCTGCTGGTGTATGGCAATGCGGAAAGGGCCATTGTCGAAATCGCCCACCGGGCGGCTCGCGGAGAAGCCCTTAACGAAATGCGCGATATTCGCGGCACGGCTGTGATCCTGAACCAGTTACCAAAGGGCTGGACCTACAAGGACAGTCGCAGTATGGACACCCCGGGCAAAGTTGATCCGCTGCCCAACCCATACCAGTACAATCCGGACGAAGACCAACAGGACGAACAAGGAAGCTGCGCGCCCAGCAAGAACCGCAATCCGGCCTTACTGGAGCCGGATGAGCAGGTGATCCGCATACTCCCACCACCGGGCCAGGACCGCGAGTTTGTGCTGCTCCCTTCCTTTGAGAAGGTCCGCAACGATGCCGTGCTCTATGCCCATACCTCGCGGGTTCTGCATCTGGAAACCAACCCGGCGAATGCGCGGCCACTGGTGCAACCACACGCAGAACGCTATGTCTGGCTGAATCCGCCCGCCATTCCGCTGACCACAGAGGAACTGGATGGCGTCTTTGAGCTGCCCTATCAGCGGGTGCCGCATCCGGCCTATGGCGATGCCAGGATTCCCGCCTACGAGATGATCCGCTTTTCCGTGAACATCATGCGTGGCTGCTTTGGTGGCTGTTCCTTCTGTTCCATCACTGAACATGAAGGCCGCTGGATCCAGAGCCGCTCGGAAGAATCCATTCTTGAGGAGATCGGCAAGATCCGTGATATGACGCCCGGTTTCACCGGCACCATCAGCGATCTGGGCGGCCCGACCGCCAACATGTATCAGCTGAACTGCAAGAGCGAAGAAATTCATGCGCATTGCCGGCGCCTGTCCTGCGTATTTCCGACGATCTGCAAGAACCTCAAGACGGATCATTCTCCGACCACCCAGCTTTATCGCAAGGCCAGGGCCATTCCTGGCGTGAAGCGCATTCTGATCGCCTCGGGTCTACGCTACGACCTGGCAGTTCTGGATGAAGAGTATGTCGAGGAGCTGGTTACCCACCATGTGGGTGGCTATCTGAAGATCGCACCGGAACACTCCGAGAGCGGGCCCTTGTCCAAGATGATGAAGCCGGGAATGGGCACCTATGACAAGTTCAAGGAGCTGTTCGAACGTTACTCCCGCAAGGCCGGAAAAGAACAGTATCTGATTCCCTACTTCATTGCGGCGCATCCCGGTACGTCTGATGAAGACATGTTGAATCTTGCCTTGTGGCTGAAGCAGAACCGCTTCCGGCCGGATCAGGTACAGGCGTTCTACCCCTCTCCGATGGCCATGGCAACGGCGATGTATCACAGTGAGCGGGATCCGCTGCACCGGGTCGGCTACAAGAGCCAGCGTGTGACCATTCCCCGGGGCGAGCGGCAGCGTCGTCTGCACAAGGCCTTCCTGCGCTACCATGACCCCAAGAACTGGCCCATGCTGCGCGCCGCACTGGAGAAAATGGGCAAGGCGCATCTGATTGGCCGGGGCAAGCAGCACCTGGTTCCTCCGGCGAGCCCGGGAGAAAAACGCAAGCGGCATCATCAATCAGCCTTCGGATCGTCCCCTGACACTGGACAGGGCAGGACAAGTAAAAGGCACCAGCCCAGACAACCACGCCCCGGTGTAGCGCTGACCCAGCATACGGGCCTTCCTCCCCGGGAAGATGGCTCACCACGTAAGGCCAGAAAAAAGCCCAGAAAGTGATCTGATTGTTCTGGCGCAACGAATAGCTAAAGTGACTCGTTGCAAAAGCAGCCCGGGAGGCCAGAACAACATGAACATCGATGAGTTGAAGCAAAGCCAGGAACAACTGAAGTCCGTCAACATTCTATCCAATGAAGGCGACATCTATCTTGTCGAAGCCCTGTTCGACAGTGGAAAGCAATTGCTAACGGACGGCAGTGGAAAACCCAAGCGCTTCCACAGCGTGTTTGAGGTCAAAGAGTCTCTGCAGGGCTTGAGCAACCCGCAGTTCAGACTGGTCTTCGACTCTCCCTACGAAGAGATCTGAAGCCTCTACGGGTCAGCCTGTACTGCAGGTTTCAGCCACTGCACGTAATCAGTGTAGTGGCTGTCGGACGCAAAGTCACTGAGGGGCACTTTCTGCCAGGCCTGGTTCAGCCACAGTGATCGCGCCGACTCATAGTGCGCAGGTCCCGGCTGATCATTTTGGCCGCTCGCCAGCGACAGCAACAAGGGTTCCGGCTGACTGAAGTCAACCAGCATGCGCATGGCTGGTACGTTCCATACCTTGAAATCCAGGCCTTCCGAGTAGCCCGCCACGTTGACCGTGTAACGATTGCCACCCACCGGGTAGGGCCCTCTGTCCAGTTGCGAGGCTATCCACTTGAGCGCAATACGTTCGGGTCCGGTTTGCCAATCGAGCGACTCACCCGGCCCGCTGCGCCAATGTATCCGGTGAAGTTCCCCCCATGACCAGGGTTTGTCTCCGAAAACCGCCTGCAGTGATACGCAAGCTTTGGTCAGTGCACCTGCGAGTATCTCTGCCGGCTTTTCGGGATGTGGCGTATTCAGATTGTCCCAGAAAGGACTGCCATCACGCTTCAGCACATGGTCCTGCAGGGCCGAATACCGGATCGCTGACAAGCGCGTAAAGTGCCGCCACAAGGCGCCATCTGCCGGGCCGAGCTCATCTGCGAACAGTTCCTGCTGCAAATGGTGTGTGAACATGCCCCAGGCAGCACCCGTGCCGGAGTCTGCTGAGAGACGCCCATCCCAGGCAGTAAACTGGTCCAGCATGTTTTCCCGGCAGCCACTCTCCTCTGGCGCTTCTTGGCGCAGGGCCGCCTTCAGTGAAGCCCGGCGTGCCGGATTGCGTAACCAGCGCTTGCGCCACTTGCCAAAGAAGCCGTCATACTGGTCTATCTGCAGGGCCAGCATCTCCTCGCGGTCGAACTGTCTCTGCGTACCGAGCACCTGTTCGATGCGCTCAATCCGTTCGGGGGCATACCAGGAGGACGACAGCACAAATGGGGCCTTGCCTGGCATAACAGAGCGGTGGTTAGCTGTGGCCAGCTGGCCACTCTCCGGGCTACGGCTGGCCGGGTGCAGTGAGCGCGGCTGAATACCTTTCCAGCCTGCGCCCGGCAGCCAGCCAGGCCTCGGGAACTGACCACGACCCCAGCCCCGCAGGGGGAAAGAGCCAGTGACCTGCCAGGCAATATGTCCGGCATCCGCCAGCAACAGGTTCAGCGGCGCCAGGTGAATGCGCTGACTGGCCTCCCACGCCTCATTGAGGTTCCGCGCCAGATTCAGCTGGCGAAAGCCCTCGTAATCCTGAGAAGGCAGCCCCAGGATATGCTGAAGCGCCAGGCCATACTCACTGAAGACCGCAGGCGGCTGCAGGGGAACCGGGGAGGCCTGACTCAACGCCGTATTGATCAGTGGTCCGTGACGGGTACTCAGAAGCTCAAAAACCTGCGGCTCGGCATCTGCGGCATAAAAAATCTCCCGCTTCACCTCGGCTTTTTCCCAGCCATCCTCGGTTTCATACCACCACTCCTGGCTTCTCTCGATCAGACGTTCCAGAACCAGATCCTGCGTGTCTGCCATCACCATGGTCATTCCCCAGGCAACTGAGCCGTTGGTGCCGGCAATCACCAGCGGTGATCCCGGAATAGCCAGCCCGGCCACCCGTCGTCCGGGACTCTGCAGATTGACCGGCATCCACAGGGCCGGTTCGGTCAGCAGCAGATGGGTATCGTTGGCAAGGATGGACATCCCCCCGCGGGTCCTGAAGGGAGCCAGTGCCCAATTATTGGACGCCGCCTGGGTACTGAAGATTCCCGGCGACCCAGGAGCCGAGAGTTGGCTTGCCATCAGGGCCGGCGCTGTCAGCTCACGCAGCCCGCGCACCTCTTCATGATTCAGCGCTTCATCCGGGTAAACGGGCAACAGCCACGGCAGCAACTCAGGAGAAAGCCGTGACCAGAGGGCAAGGGCCAACAGCTCCTCAGACAGATTCAGGGACAGCGCATGGGCCAGGAACAACTGTATCTTGAGGGCATCCTGAGGTGACCAGGGTTCCGGCTGGTAGGGGCTTAGGGATACCAACCCATGACTTCCCCGTTGTTGCAGGAAGGCGTTGACCCCGTCACTGAAATCCCGAAGCTCTTGGCGGGCCTCCTCACTCAGTCCTTGCCAATGCGCCGCGGCGTGCTCCGGCAATCGCAGTCCACGCATCAGGATGTCGCTGCCCAGATAGGCCCTGCCAGCCAGTTCTGCCATGCGACCTTCCGCCAGCAGTCGCAAGCCCAGCATCTGGCTGAGCCGGTCTTCTGCCATCACCCAGCCCAGGGCCTTCATCAGATCGGCGGTGTTCTCCGCACGGATTCGCGGTATGCCCACATCATCGCGGGCAATGATAACCCGCTGCTCAAGCCCCGCAAGCGTATCCGACTGATACAGGGTATCCGGCGCATGCACCTGAACCCGCAACCACAAGGCACCAGCCACCACCATTGTTACAAGCGACACAGCAGAGACAAAGAGCAGCAACAGCACCCACGACCCCGCCTGATTCGCTACCCAGAGAGATCTGAGGTGGCGAAAAGGACTAAAACTGACCATGGGCTATACTCAAACGGATCCCTTTATTTCATGTATTTCCGGTAACCATTTTGACATACCCCAGCAATGAGTCCAGTCTTCTCGACCGCCTGCAGCAGGAAGAAGACCGCGCCCTGCGCGTGATCCGGGCCCTTGGCTACAGCGCCTCTCTGGTTGCTCTTGGAATCGGCCTGAAATCCTGGTTCTCAGACCACTACCTGCATGCCTGGACACTCTTCAGTTTTGCCCTGCTGATGGCCGCCAACTGCCTGCTCTTTGACCGCCGCCGACGCCCCCTGCTGTTCCGCAGTGTGTTCGTGGTGCTGTGTGCCACCCTTTTCATGTACCTGATTGCAACCGGTGGTGAGAGCAATACCGGTCATCTCTGGTTCTTTGTCTTTCCGCCTTTTGTTTTCTACATTTCCGGGCCACGTATGGGACTCGCGGTGATGTTGGGGATGATGACTGCCGTAACCCTTATCTTCCAGTTTCCGGAAGCCTCCTTTGTCAGCGCCCGCTACGGTACGGATTTTCAGATCCGCTTCTTCGCCTCGACCATCTTCCTGACCATTTTTTCCTATGTGCTCGATCATTCCCGTCGACGTGCCTACGACCAGCTGGTGCAGATGGCGGCCCTGCATGAGCGCGCTGCCCGTACGGATGAACTGACCCGGCTGCCCAACCGGCGGGATATGAAGAGCCACCTGGAAAAGGAACACGACCGCTACAAGCGTCATGGCAGCCACTTCTCTGTAATTCTCATGGATATTGATCATTTCAAGCAGATCAATGACACCTACGGTCACGATGCCGGTGACTATATTCTGGTGAAGTTTGCTGAAATGCTGCAGGACAGCTGTCGCAAGATGGATCTGGCTGCCCGCTGGGGGGGTGAGGAATTCCTGATCCTGCTACCGGATACCTCTCTGGTACAGGCGCTGGCGATGGCTGAACGGTTCCGTAAGCGGGTCGAGAGCTTCAAGGCCAAATTCAAAAACCAGACCATCGTCTTCACGACCAGCTGCGGCGTCTGCTCGATCAGTCAGACCAAGGATCTCGAAGTACTGATGAAGCAGGCAGACATCAATCTTTATCAGGCCAAAATGAAAGGGCGGAACATGGTGATTCCGCTGGTGGTGCAGAAAGTTGACTAGAATCTGCCTGCTCATATCCGTGCTGTTTCTGATCCTGGCTGGCTCCGTTCAGGCACGACCGGTAACCCTGCTGAATGACTCAGCCCGGATTCAGCCGGTTCTGGAGTTCTGGCAGGAGGGTTCGCTGCCGGACAAACCCGACCTGCAGTCACTGATCGAATATCTCGAAGCGCATCCGGGGCAAGACGTAAAAAGCGAGTCTGCCGGCTTCGGATACACGACGGAGGCCCACTGGTTCCGGCTTGAAGTGATCAACCCCGATGACTTTTACCGCCAGCGCCTGCTGGTCGTACCGGCTCCTCAACTGGATGAAGTCTGGTTCCTGAAAACCGTTGACGGCGAGATTGTGGAAGAAGCGCGCACCGGGGAGAACTATCCCTTTGCCCAGCGTGCCCTGCCTGTGCCGGAATATGCTTTCCCCGTTACCCTGCCCCCAAGAAGCCTACAGGTCTATTACTTCAGGGCCCAGAGCGAAGGCTCACTCCTGTTTCCACTGAAAATATGGAAAGAGCGCGACTACCTGCTGGCAGAGGAGAAGCGCTCCGCCGGACGCGCCCTGTATTACGGTCTGCTGCTGTTCATCATCATATTCAATTTCTTCCTCTACCTGACCCTGCGCGAACCCGTATACATACTCTATGTCGGCTTTATCTCTGTCCTGCTGCTGGTACAGGCCACGCTTCATGGCAAGACCTTTCAGTATCTCTGGCCCAGCATGCCTTATCTGCAGAACGGAACCATTCTGATTGGCGTCCCCCTGATGGTATTGCTGGCCAACGAGTTTTCCCGGCACTTCCTCGCAATGCCGAGTGCGGCACCGCGCCTGAATAAAGTGCTCATCGGTCTGGGTGCTCTCTGTGGGCTGAACATTGTGGCCTCTTTCTTTGTCTCTCCAGAACTCGCCAAAGGGGGGGCACTGCTCCTGGCTCTGATCACCATCGTGGTCCTTTTGCTGGCGGGGCCCTTGCTGTGGCTACAGGGTCTGCGTCAGGCCAGGTTGTATACCTGCGGCTGGTTACTGCTGCTGATCGGCTCCAGCCTCACGGCCTTGCTAGAGTTTGGCCTGCTACCCTATTCCGTTCCCACGGCTTACGGCGTACAGATCGGCTCTGCTGCCGAAGCGATCATTCTGTCTCTCGCCATCGTCGACCGCGTTTACCATGAGCGACAGGAACGACTGAAGATCCAGGAAGACATTATTGAGGCCCAGCGCCAGCAACAGCAGACCGAAGCCACGCGCCTGCACGAAGCCACTCATTCGCATACCTCGGAACTGCCGAACCGGGCCTTCCTGCAAGGCCTGCTCAAACAGCAGCTGCGCCATCACCCCTCCGAAGCGCTGCAGCTTGTGCTGGTGCGCATCAACCGCTATCACGACATTGACCGCACCCTGGGGCAGGATCTGGCCGACCAGCTGATCTATCAGATCGGGATCCGGATCAATGAGTTTCTTGCCGGTCTGGATGAGTTCGAAAGCCTGGAGCAGGGGCGGGAAGGCCCCATCTACCTGGCCGCGCTGGATGAAAGCACACTCGCCCTGCTATTGCGCGAGCCTCCTTCCCCACAACCGGCACCGGTGGCTGCACTGGCGGACTATCTGCTGGAACGTATCCAGTACGGGCACATGTCACTCGACCTTGATCCTCGACTCGGCATCGCCTGTTACCCAGAAGACAGTGAAACAGTCGACGGAATGATCAGGGCCGCGAAAGTGGCCCTGGATTCCACCCGGCACCTCGTCGGCTGCATAGCGCGCTACCAGCCCGACAACAACCCATACAGTGAACGCCGCCTGACCCTCATGGCCGAATTGGACCAGGCCATGAGTGACAACCACCTGTATCTGTGTTTCCAGCCCATTCTGAACATGCATACCCGTCAGATCGTGGCCTTCGAGGGCCTCATTCGCTGGAATCACCCACAGCACGGGGAAATCTCACCGGCTGAATTTATTCCGCTGGCAGAGCAGTCCGGCAACATCGTGAAGCTGACCCAGTGGGTGATCCGAAAGGGACTGGGCTATCTTCAGGAACTCAAGAGCCTCGGCATGGAGGACATCGGCATCCATCTGAACTTGTCCGCCGTGGACCTTGAATCGAGGGACTTCCTGAAACTTCTGGACCGGCATATTGAAGAGGCCGGACTGACCCGGCCCAACCTCACGCTGGAGCTGACCGAAACCTCAGTCATGAAAGAGCCGCGTCTGGCTCTGTCGATCCTGAGTGATCTGAAAGCCAGGCAGATTCAGGTGGCCATGGATGATTTCGGCACTGGTTACAGCTCTCTGTCCTATCTGCGAGATCTGCCCCTGCAGAAGATCAAGATCGACCGGGCCTTCGTCCACGAGCTGGACCAGTCCGAAGACGCCCGCGTCATTATCAATACGGTCGTCAGCATGTGCCAGTCACTTGGGTACACGGTGGTTGCCGAAGGGGTCGAAACCGAAGAAACCGCGGTCGCACTGTGGAAGCTGAAATGTGATGAACTTCAGGGCTTTTGGCTGGCTCGTCCGATGCTTTGGGATTTCGCAGTGGAATGGCTGAAAGCCTACCGGGACGAGGGTGGCCACGAGCGCATGACTCGCCTGTTTCATTAGGCGGCGCAAAGCAGAGGCCGTATGCACGCGGACGGGATTAACTGCGCTTGCGGATCAGGGCTTCCTGGGTTGTCGAAGCCACCAGACGACCATCACCATCATAGATCAGGCCGCGGTTGTAGCCCCGGCCACCCGACGCATTCGGGCTGTCCATACTGTAGAGAAGCCAGTCATCGACCTTGAAATCCCGGTGAAACCATACCGCATGGTCGAGGCTCGTCACCTGCATGCCGCGCTGGTAGAACGTCGTCGCATGAGGGTGCAAACTGGTGCCCAGCAGGCCGAAATCCGAGGCGTAGGCAAGAATACAGTGATGCCACCAGATTTCCTGCGGCACTTCCGAAATGGTGCGAAACCAGTTCTGCTTGACCGCCGGTATCGCCTCGGGAGCAAAGGGGTTAACGTGCTGCAGAGGACGGATTTCGATGGGCCGTTCCCGGGTCAGTTGATCGCGTACTTTTTCCGGGATCAGGTCGGCGGCCTTGCGACGCATTTCCAGCTCTGACTTAAGACCCTCCGGACCTTTCACTTCGGGTGCCGGTGCGTAATGCTCGAAGCCATCTTCAGGCTCCTGGAAAGACACCATCATGCTCAGGATTTCCTGGTTATGCTGGCGGGCGATGACCCGTCTGGCACTGAATGAACGTCCGTCCCGGATACGGGTCACTTCATAGATGATGTCGTGGTCAGGATCACCGGCACGCAGGAAGTAGGCATGCAGACTGTGCGCCAGACGCGTCTCACCCACCGTGCGGTAGGCAGCCATCAGGGACTGGCCAATAACCTGACCACCAAATACGTTCTTGAACCCCAGATCCTCACTGCTGCCCTGAAACAGGCAGTCATCCAGCGCCTTCAGTCTCAACAGTTCCAGAAAGCGACTAACGACTTCACTCATCTCTCAAGCTCCTTTACCAATCCCCTGCTTTGGCGCCACTATAGCCGATTCTTTTCTCATCTTGCAGTCTGTGGCACAGTGCTGGTTTGTATGGACACAATTTGAGCTGATTTGATTATGAAAACACGCGCTACCCTGGTAGCTATTGTCTGCGCCGCCCTGCTACTGCAGAGCTGTGCCACCCCAACCCTGGATACCGTCGCTGAGCCCGCCAGTGGCGAGCTGCAGGAGCAGTTCCAGAGCCTGCAAAATGCCAAGAAATCCGAGAAGGATCTGGTTGCCCCCCTGGCATTTTCTGATGCCATGGAAGCTTACGATGAAGCCGCCAAAACGCAGGGTAACCGGCGCCCGCAAGCCATCCTGGCCAGTGAACAGGCGCTCGAACGCTTCCAGAAAACTGCAGACTGGCAGGCAGGTAAGCTGGGCCCCATCCTTCAGGCCAGAGCAGATGCCATCGTAGCGGGAGGCCGGCAGAACCAGCCAGATGCCTTCGCCGATCTGGAGGAGCGCCTGAGCAATCTTGCTGCCACGCTGGAAAAGAACCCCGATACGCCCCTGAGCAAATGGCTGGCCGAGTTTTCAGAAGATTACCGCAAGCTGGAGCTGCGCACCCTGAAGAGCAACATTCTGGATGAAGCCCGGAACGCCATCGAACTGGCCCGAAATCAGGAAGTCGACGATTACGCCCCGAAAACCCTGGCCCGGGCCGAGGAAGAACTGCTCATGGGGATTGCCATTCTTGAGCGGGATCGCAGCAAGCAGGCCGAAGCCCGCCAACAGGCGGCAAACAGTCTGGCGCAGGTGGCCCATGCGCGTGAGATCATGGCTCAGGCAAAGAAGTTCGAACAGGAAAAAGCCACCTATGAAGATATGCTGTTGTGGCACGAGGGCTTCGTTGCCGAAGCTTTCGGCGCTCTGTTACCCGAGCAGATGAACCGTCTGCCTTCGGCCGCCAAACTCAGCGCAACACTGGACACTCTGATTCAAGGCAAGCGCGAGGCTGAATCGCGGGGGGACAGACTGCAGAATGAGCTTTTGACCGCACAAAAACGTGAAGAGCAGCTGCGCCAGCAAAGCGTGGCCACACTGGAGGATGCCCAGCAAGCCCTGCTCGCAACCCAGCTGGCAGCAGATGCCGAACGTCGCCTGGCAACTCAGCGCGAAGCCCGTCTGCGCACGGTGCGCGATCTCTTTGCCCCGACAGAAGCAGATGTTTACCAGCAAGGCGACAACATTCTCATCCGGGCACACGGCTTCGAATTCCCGGTGGGCTCCAGCAAGGTGGGAGCAGTCAACCTGCCACTGGTTTCCAAAATCATCAGTGCCATTGAGCAGTTTCCTGATCGACGCGTCCGGGTGACCGGTCATACCGATAGCCTGGGCGATGACGGACTCAACCGCACGCTGTCCGAAGATCGGGCGCGTAGCGTGGCAACCATGCTCACCGACATTGGCCTGATCGACGCATCACGGATTGACGTTGCCGGTCTCGGGGAAACTCAACCGGTGGCCAATAACGAAACGGCGGCAGGCCGTGCAGCCAACCGCCGTGTTGAGGTAGAGATTCTCTCGACAGATTCTCCAGCCCCCTGAACGCAGAAAATACGTGGCGCGACCCGCTCAGGCGGACATCGCGTCACTCATTTCCTTGCCCAGTTTCTGCTTGTTGGACACCCCGGCACCGGCCAGCGCAAAGCCCACCAGCTTACCGGAATCATCCCGGCACTCAGCCGTAATATCCAGCTCGGAATCCGCAGTCACCTGCCAGCTGCCCTCTGAAACCGGCGGTACAACCACGACCGGACAAGCTGGCGTCTTGATCTGTATCGGCATCAGCGGATACCTGATGGCGGTTTCGGTGCCCGACAAAGTGGCAGCCAGCGCCCGGGCGCAGTTCATCAGGGGCAAAACATACAACAGGTTTTGACCATTCACTTCAGCACAGTCTCCCAGGGCATAGATATGCTCTGCGCTGGTGCGGCAGAACTCATCCGTCTGGATCCCGAGATTCACGTCCAGCCCCGCTTCGAGGGCTAGTCCGGTTGCCGGTTTGAGCCCGATCGCCGAGATCACGACGTCTGCTTCAAGAGTCTCGCCATCATCCAGCGTCAGCACCAGAGCACCGTTCTCTCCCTGATCGACCGAGCGCGCAAAGCGGCCAAGACGGAAGGCCACACCCTGTGCGCTCAACCCCGTCTTCACTGCCACCGCAACGGAATCGGGCACCAACAGGGGCAACACCGTTTCTGAAGGCGCGATCACCGTCACCGGGTAGTCACCACTGACAAAATCATTGGCAAACTCACAGCCGATCAGACCTGCACCCAGAATGGCGACCCGGCTGCCAGCCGGCAGACCATCTCGCAAGCGACGATAGTCCATCAGGTCATTCACACTCAGTACCCGGTCGGCTGCATTGCCATCTATCGGAACACGTCGAACCTCTGCGCCAGTGGCCAGAACCAGATCCTCATACACTACCGCTTCATCACCGATCCACAGTGTGCGGTTTTGCGGGTCTATCCGGTCTACCCGGGTGAAGGTGCGGATTTCTGCCTGGAACTGCTCCGCCATGCGAATGGCATCTGCCTGAACCAGCTCATCCGGCAGTTTGGCCTTGGCCACCGCCGTTGAGAGCATGGGCTTGGAATATGCCGCCCCATCATCTGAGGTGATGAGCATGATGGGTCGTTCACAGCCTTTCTTGCGCAACTCACGCAGCAGGGAATATCCGGCAAGTCCTGTTCCGATAATAACGATCACGATCAGACCTCAACCATTTCGAAATCTTCTTTGCCAACGCCACAGTCCGGGCAAACCCAGTCCTCGGGCACATCTTCCCAGGCGGTACCGGGCGCGATTCCATCGTCCGGCCAACCTTGCGCTTCATCGTATATAAGACCACAAACGATGCACTGCCATTTACGCATAAGATTTTCTCCGCTGTTTACTTTGCTGCTGTTTATACCGGGACTGAGCATCACGCACAAGAATAATTGTCCTACAATCTGACAGGGTTCTCAAGCCGGATGCATGTCCCACTTCAAATGTTTACTATACGTCTTTTCCCGCCAAGGTATTGAGAGGATGACCCATTCAACTCCCCTTCCGCAGCTGTCTGACGCAGACCAACTGTATTCCCTCGGGGATGTACACGCTGCGATCCGGAGTGTGGCGGAACAGATCAACCGGGATCTGTCAACGCTCGATCCCGTTGTGTATTGCGTACTTTCGGGCGGCATCGTATTTGCCGGTCAGCTCCTGCCAATGCTGGATTTCCCCCTGGAACTCAGCTATCTGCACGCGACCCGCTACCGTGGAGCCACAGAGGGCAGTCACGTCCGCTGGATAGCCACACCCGATGTGTCCCCCATGGACCGCAACATCCTCATACTCGATGACATACTTGACGAAGGGCACACGCTGGAAGCCATTCTCAAAGAATGCAAAGACCTTGGCGCTGCCAGTGTAAGGACTGCGGTGCTGGTCGACAAGCAGCACGAGCGCAAAGCTTACCCGGGTATGCGCTGCGACTATACCGGCCTGACGGTTCCCGATCGCTATGTTTTCGGGTGTGGAATGGACTACCGCGAATACTGGCGCAATGCCCCCGGCATCTACGCACTCAGGGAGTCTGACTGATGCTGGCGACGCTATACCAACAGATTCCCCACTATGTGGCCCTGACCCGCCTGGACCGCCCGGTCGGCATCTGGTTACTCTTGTGGCCCACATTATGGGCACTGTGGATTGCCGGCGAAGGGCAGCCCAGCCTGAGCAATGTGATCATTTTTGCACTGGGTGTGATCCTGATGCGATCGGCCGGCTGTGTGATCAACGATTACGCCGACCGCCACATTGATGGCCACGTGCAGCGCACCCGCGAGCGCCCCAT
Source organism: Gammaproteobacteria bacterium (assembly GCA_030427465.1). GTDB lineage: Bacteria > Pseudomonadota > Gammaproteobacteria > Pseudomonadales > Oleiphilaceae > JADJWY01. The sequence continues at coordinate 23,030 of JAUIAZ010000007.1, forward strand.
GGCCAATGGCAGAGTTGATGAAACCGAGGCGTTGCTGCTGTTTGCCATCCTTTGTCTGCTGGCTTTTATTCTGGTCTGCTTTACCAATCTGGCCACCCTGTCCCTGTCCGTCGTGGGGGTGCTCCTCGCGGCCGTCTACCCGTTCATGAAGCGCTATACGTTTTTCCCACAGATTTTTTTGGGTGCCGCATTCGCATGGGCCGTTCCCATGGCCTTTTCGGCTCAGACTGAAGGGGTCGGCAGAGCCGCCTGGCTGATCTATCTGGCGACCCTCCTGTGGACGGTGGCCTATGACACAATGTACGCCATGGTGGACCGGGAGGATGACCTGAAGATCGGTGTCAAATCCACGGCCATTGTGCTGGGTGACATGGATCGTGCAGGGGTTGCTCTGTTACAGGCCGGCACCCTGGGGGTTCTGGTGCTTTTGGGGCACCAGGCCGGTCTGGGTGATTTTTACTATGTCTCCCTGATGGGCGCTGCTGCGCTGTTCGGCTATCAGCAATGGCTGATCCGCAAGCGTGAGCGCGAAGCCTGCTTTGAGGCTTTCCTCAATAACAAGTGGGTTGGAGCTGTCGTTTTTGTGGGCATTGCCGGGCAATATCTGCCGGCCTGATCCCGGCTCTGTTATACTCTGTCATATATTTGTAACACGCAGCGATTTTAATGGCGTATCAGGAAGTTGAGGAGGACTATCCGAATGCCAGACAAATCCGTTCTGATTGTTGATGATGAGCCCGCGATAAGGGAGATGATCGCTGTTGCTCTGGAAATGGCGGATTATCGCTATCTTGAGGCCGGTGACAGCCGGGAAGCCCACTCTCTGATTATTGATAACAAGCCGGATCTTATTCTGCTGGACTGGATGCTTCCTGGCGTTTCAGGTATTGAATTTGCGCGGCGCCTGAAGAGAGATGACGCCACCGCCGAGATCCCCATCATCATGCTGACCGCCAAGACCGAAGAAGATAACAAGGTACAGGGCCTGGAAGTCGGCGCCGATGACTACATTACCAAGCCGTTTTCTCCCAGGGAACTGGTGGCGCGCCTGAAAGCGGTTCTTCGCCGCACCAGCATCAAAGGGGTCGAAACCCCTGTTGAAGTGGACAGCCTGTATCTGGACCCGATTTCCCACCGGGTCACCTCGAATGAAGTCCCCCTGAGCATGGGGCCGACAGAATTCAAGTTGCTGCAGTTCTTCATGACCCACCAGGAAAGAGTCTACACCCGCGGGCAATTGCTCGACCAGGTCTGGGGTGGTAACGTCTACGTCGAAGAACGCACGGTTGATGTTCATATCCGTCGCTTGCGCAAGGCCTTGTCTCCCAGCCACGACCATCTGGTGCAAACGGTCAGGGGTACCGGATATCGATTTTCAACCAAAGCCGGCTAGGGCAAAGCCGTCAGGCTGAGGAAATCGCTGCATGCAACGACATGTGTCGCTGTTCATCAACAGATTGGTGCTGGCACTTACCGTGATCGCCGTGATTGGCTGGATCACCGGATTTTTCTGGGAGTTCGTTGCGCTCGGCCTGCTTTCCTATCTGTGCTGGACAGTACTCCAGGCCTGCCGCCTGCACCGCTGGTTGCATGAAGGCCTGCTCTCTGATCCGCCGGTCAGTCATGGCCTCTGGGGAGAGCTGTTTGATTCCATCTACCGGCTGCAACTCAGGCAGCAACGCAGTCACGACAGCCTGCAGGCACTCATTGATCGCGTACAGGAATCCACCAACTCACTGTCGGAAGCGGTCATCATGACGGATAAATCCGGCAGCATGGACTGGTGGAATGAAGCCGCAGAAAAACTGCTGGGGTTTCGCTATCCCGCAGACCGGGGGGTTCTCATTCACAACCTGCTACGCGCCCCCGAGTTCAAACAGTACTTTCAGAAGAAGCGTTACGATGAGCCGCTGCAACTGCGGTCACCCCGTAACTCCGATGTCACCCTGCAGATCCAGATCACCCTGTTCGGAGAAGATGACCGGCTGATTCTGGCCCAGGACATTTCGCGCCTGGTGAAGCTGGAGCAAATGCGGCGTGATTTCGTATCCAATGTCTCGCATGAGTTGCGCACCCCGCTGACCGTCATCAGTGGCTATCTGGAAACATTACTGGACCATTCAGAGACGCTTCACCCGCGCTGGGACAAGGCCTTAAAGCAGATGCAGAGTCAGTCAGCCCGCATGGAGGCCCTGATCACGGACCTGCTCCTGCTGTCCCGGATCGAAAACCAGGGCCGGGATTTCGTTGCCAAACCGGTCCGGATGAGCGGCCTGCTCCAGAGTATTCATCATGATGCCAATGCGCTGCGCTCGGAGGATAGCCCGAGTATCGAACTGAGCATAGAGAGCGATTCCGAGATCTATGGGGACGAAACCCAGCTGCGCAGTGCCTTTACCAACCTGGTGGTGAATGCCATGAAATACACACCCAAGCCGGGCGGCAAGGTCAGGATGCGCTGGTACACCGAGGGGAATCAGGTGGTGTTCTCGGTTGAGGATACCGGCATCGGAATCGACCCGGTGCACATACCCCGCCTGACCGAGCGTTTTTACCGTGCAGACCCGTCAAGACACAGCAGCAGTGGCGGCACCGGCCTCGGGCTTGCTATTGTCAAGCATGTGCTGCTGAACCATGAGGCGGTGCTGACCATTGAGAGCACTCTCGGTGAGGGCAGCTGCTTTCAGTGTCGCTTCCCCAGCTCCCGGTTTACCCCAAAAGCACTGAAGGCCGGTTGAAGACAGATCGTGCCGGACGCCCCGTCTGCTAGTTGAAGCGGGCAATATACTTCGACAGCGACGCCATTTTATCCGGGTCCTCATCCACGAAACGAATGATGATCTGTACAAAATCGGTATCTATACGTTTATCCACGGCTTTCAGGCTGTGGACATAGCCGTTGATGCGCTCCAGTACCTCTTCTTCATCCACTTCGATATCAATAACCGCCGGATCCAGAATCATCGGGAACTGCTGGCCACGGCGGGCCACGACCTGCACTTCATTCAGGGAAATGGCCTTGATAACACAAGGCAGGGAAAAGTCGGCAAAACGGACTTTCGCCATCCCTTTGAGGGGCGCACCTGTGCTTCCGGACCCCTGGCTCTGGGCTGATCTGGCCGCCGGATTGGCAGACGTTCCCGCGGCAGGCTTTCCCGTCAGCAGATCTGCCGTAGATGCCGTTGCTATGGGAGCAGAGGGGGCCGGTGCTGCCCCCTTGGCTTTTGCAGAGGCCCCTGTCAGAAGGGCCGCACTGTCTCCGCCAAAACCTCCTGATCCGCTGGTTTTTGCCTTCAGTTGCCCGCCCATTGCCTTGGTCACTTTCTGGACCAGCATTTCGGCATTGAAAGGCTTGCCAAGGTAGTCGGTCACCCCCTGCTGGGCGGCTTCCACCACATGCCCGCGGTCTCCCCGGCTGGTAACCATCACGAATGGCACTTTTTTGTAATGTTCGGTTGACCGGACCCACTGCAGAAGCTCCAGGCCGCTCATTTCCGGCATTTCCCAGTCACACAGAATCAGATCAAAACGCTGCTTGCTCAGCAGTAACTGAGCCTTGCGGCCATTGACCGCTTCTTCCACCTGAACCTGCGGGAACTGCGCCCGCATGGTTCGCTTGACCAGATCCCTGACAAAGGTGGCGTCATCCACCACGAGGACTTTCAATGCCATGACTTCACCGCCCTACAAATATTCTCTAAGGCTAGCAGAGAATGCACACAGGTCACCCGGTGGCATGTCTGGGATAGGACAGCCACTGCCGTACACCGCCAGCTACAGCGGCCTGCATGACCACCAGATTGATGACCGGAATCAGTGTCAGTAACCAGGTGGCCAGACCAAAGCCCAGGCAGCGCCAACGGTTCTCCGCCATGTCCCGCTTCAGGAATTTCAACTTCTGACCGTTATTGTCGGAGGGAAAGTCCAGGAACTCCAGCGCAATCATCCAGGCAGACAGCAAGGCCCACAGAAACGGCGATACCGCATTGAACACCGGGATCAGGGTGAGTATCAGCACCAGCAGAAGCCGCGGCAGATAGTAGGCCAGCTTGCCCAGCTCTCTGGCCAGTGTACGAGGCACAAGCTTTATCAGAGTCACCCAATCCATGCGACTGTCAGGCGCCTCACCCTGCAGCACTTTCTGCACCTGCTCGGCCAGCAATCCATAGAAGGGAGCGCCAATCAGGGTCGCCATGAAGACAAAGGTGTACACCCATACAAACAGCAAAGCGAGCGCGAAAACAAACCAGACAACCGGCTCCAGCAGACTGAGCCAGTCGGGCAAAGTGGCTACCAGGCTGTCGAGCCACTGACCAAAGAAGCGTCCGGCCAGCCAGAACAGCAGCACAAAGAACAATACATTAATCAGCAGCGGCACCACCACGAACAGCCGCAGACGCGGCTGACGAATCAGTCGGAAGCCTTCCCTGAGATCTTCAAAACCCGCCATCAGGCTCATACTTTATTCCTCCCTGGCAAAATGCGTACTATATCGCCTCCTTTCCTGACTAAGAACCCGCATGCCCCAGGCCACAGAACAATCCCTGCTGAAAAAATGGCAGGGCCCCCTCGGCAGATACAGCCTGCTGACCCTGTTTGCCGGAATTCTGCTCGTGGCGCTGCTGCCAAGCGAGAACCTGCCGCAGACGCAACACCTCACGGACAAATGGCAGCACGGGCTGGCCTTCTTCAGTCTGACACTGATGTTGGGTCTTCACAGACCGCAGTGGCAGGGAGGCCTGCTGCTCCTGATGATGGCGGGCTATGGACTGCTGATGGAGGGCCTGCAGGGCTTGAGTGGCTATCGTCTGGCTGAATGGGGCGACCTTCTGGCTGATATGCTCGGTACACTGGTCGGGCTCTTTGTGCGCTTTGTCATACGGAAGCGATACCTGTTGTAAGAAATCTCTTACAAGACCTTAGGACATATCGGAAATATCACGTCAGCAAGCAGGTCGAATTTATCCGAAAAAATCATAAGCAACTGAAATATAATAACTATATCGAAAAGGCCCACAGCGACCCAGTGTTACCGTTCGGAACACCCTCCCCTCTTTTTCGTCGAAATCAGTACAATGGGAACCATGGACGAAACGGAAAGGACGACTGCAAGGACGTTATCTCGACAGGATGTTCGAGGGAAGCAAGGACTTACGGAAGCGGCTTGAGGGATTTTTCTAAAGGATTTAGTGGAGACAGGGAGTCTTCAATCAGGGAAGACTGAACAGGGATTGTCCAGACATGAAAAGGCGCCAGGAAGGCGCCTTTTTTTTGTCTTTCTTCTTTTTTGTCTTTCTTCGTGTCCCTCCGTTCAGCCCGCCTCGCCTGAACGGTAAAGACGAACCTGTCTGAACTCTGCCAGTTCACCCAGATCTGGCCAGGTTATTGCCTCACCCTGCCCCCAAAGCCTATACCCCGGTTCCTCGAGGTTCCGCACCCGGGAATCTGCCAGCCAGACTTCAGCAGCCAGACCTCTGAACTGCTGCAGGAGCGGACGATTGTCCGCGTCATACAGAATGTCTGCGGCGGTAACCAGATCAAACCCTCCCTGTGCCGGGAGTTCCCGCTGCCAGTCTACCTGGACACCCATCGCTGCGGCATTCGCTGCGATGGCCAGGCCTGCACCAGAGTCGCAGTCACAGGCGACAACTTCAGCAGCCCCAACCATTGCTGCGGCGATGGCCACCACGCCGGAGCCGGAGCCGACATCCAGCACACGACGACCACTCACCTGGTCCGCGTTATCCAGAATCCATCGTGCCAGCACCTGGCCACTGGCCCAGCAGAAACTCCAGTATGCCGGCTCAGCGACCGCTGCCTGGGCTTCCTCATGGGTCAGGGGCTCACTCATGCTGAGTGGATCGACCAGCATCAGAGAAATTTCCGGCACCAGCGGCAGTGGCTGCAGGGAAAGTTTCCGGCCCGGCAAGCCCTGCCAGAAATACGCCTGCAATTTGTCTGTGAGGGAAAAAGAATGGTCTTTTGCCGTTAAATTATCCACAATCAGATTCCGTCGAGTGAAACACGCTTAAAACAATAATCTTCACTTTAATCAACAGCCTTCAGGCTACCCAACTTGGAGAGAGACTACTCATGAATCCGGAAGACATCCAGAAGTACATCGATACCGGTGTGGAAATGGTCATGGCTTATGCCCCGCAACTGCTCCTGGCCATTCTGACCCTCATCATCGGCATGTGGATCATCAATCGCGTGCTGAAAGCGGCAGACAAAGCCCTGTCGAAAAAGTTTGACCCCACCCTCACCCGTTTCGTTCAAAATCTGGTCGGCATTGGCCTGAAACTGATACTGCTCATCAGTGTCGCGGGCATGGTTGGTATCGAAACCACCTCCTTCATCGCGGTACTCGGTGCAGCCGGTCTGGCCATTGGTCTGGCCTTGCAGGGCAATCTGGCCAACTTTGCAAGTGGTGTGTTGATACTGGTCTTCAAGCCGTTCAAGGTCGGTGATTTTATCGAAGGCGGCGGCAAAATGGGCACTGTGCGGGAAATCCAGATCTTTACCACCGTGCTGATGACGCCGGATAACAAGAAAGTCATAGTGCCCAACTCTTCCATCACGGGCGATGCCATCACCAACTTTTCAGCAGAAACCACCCGACGGGTGGATTTTGTTTTCGGGATTGGCTACGACGACGACATCGATAAAGCCCGACAGACTCTGAAAGCGCTGATTTCAGAGGACAAACGTATTCACAAAGACCCGGCAGAAGTTATCGTGATTTCCGAACTCGGCGACAGCTCCGTCAATTTCACCGTACGAGTCTGGGTGAATGCGGCAGACTACTGGGGCGTGTACTTCGACATGCATGAGAATGTGAAGAAGCGCTTTGATTCCGAAGGCATATCCATTCCGTTCCCGCAGCGGGATGTTCACATCTATCAGGAAGCATCCTCCTGATTGACTGCTATACTCAGGCGATAGAACAACAAACGAGGTGAAGAATGCCCATTATGAAACTGAAATCCGTACTGGCCGGCATCTGTCTGGCTGCAGTGGTTGCACCGTCCCAGGCCCGGGATTTTGACAGCAGCGGTTACTTTACGTTGCTTGGCGGTTATACCTTCTTCGATGAGGAGCGTAACATCGAAGATGATCCGAGTATTGCCGCAGGTCTGGGCTATGAGTTCAACCGCAACTTTGCGGCTGAGGTTCTGTATGGGGGTGCCAACCTCGAGCCCGACAATGGCGCCACCAGCGAATTCGATGGGCGCTTTACCCGTTTGGATGTGCTGTACCACTTCGATGATGGGGATGCCTGGCGCCCCTTCCTCATCGGAGGGGGTGGCAATTATGATTTCAGCAGCGACGGCTCTGAGTTTGACGAGACTCAGTGGAACCTCGGGGCAGGCCTGAAGCATGAGATCAGTGATTCCACCGATCTCCGCTTCGATGCACGAGGAGTGTACGGTACGGACAATGAAACCAAGGATGTGATGCTGAACCTCGGTATCAACATGCTGTTCGCCGGCCTTGTTGTGCCGCCTGAAGACTCCGATGGTGATGGCATCTATGACGACGAGGATCGCTGCCCGGATACGCCCTACGGCGCCAAGGTTGACACCAATGGATGTGAAATCATTGGCGATGCCGATAATGATGGGGTGAAAGACGATGTCGATCAGTGTCCAAATACACCAGCGGGCGCCCAGGTGGATGAGAAAGGCTGTGCCGCTGATGAGGACGGTGATGGCGTAGCGGATGTCGCAGACAAGTGTCCGGGTACACCGGCCGGCACCAAGGTCGATGAAACCGGATGCCCGGCGGACAAGGATGGTGACGGCGTAATGAACAGCGCCGATGCCTGCCCTGATACACCGGCCGGTGCAAAAGTGGATGCCAGGGGCTGCCAGCTGGTGCTGACAGAGACCGTGTCCATCAAGCTGAATGTCAACTTCCCGAGCGGCTCAGCCATTGTACCGGAGTCAGAAATGGCAGAGGTTGAGAAACTGGCGACCTTCCTGAGACAGTATCCTTCTGCCAGCATCACGGTTGAAGGGCACACCGACAGCCAGGGTTCCGATACCATCAACCAGGTGATTTCCGAGCAGCGCGCAGATGCTGTCCGGGACGCTGCCATCCAGCGCTTTGGTGCTGACCCCAGCCGTATCAGTGCTGTCGGCATGGGCGAAGCTCAGCCCATCGCGGATAACAATACCGCTGAGGGGCGCCGAGTGAACCGTCGCGTGGTTGGTGTCGCAGAAGCTACCGCCAACAAGGAGTAAGGTTCAGCGCCAACGGCAATAAAATTGTCATCAAAATGAGGGAAGCTTCGGCTTCCCTTTTTATTTGACATTCTGTTACAACTTCAGACTAAACAAGGCTGAAAAATAGGGCTATGTTCAAATAACAAGCAGATCAGCAAAACGGGAGGCCTTTATGCCGGTTGCAGCCCTCAAGCGTCATCTGGAAAAAAACGGGGTTCCTTTCACGACCCTGACTCATCAACCCGCTTTTACCGCACAGGAAGTCGCGCACAGCGCGCACGTCTGTGGCAAAACCCTGGCCAAAGTGGTGATCATCCTGATCGATGGTGGCATGGCCATGGTGGCGATGCCCGCCACATCCAAAATCCGCTGGGATCGCTTCATGTCGGCCATGGGAACCGATTTCATCGAACTGGCTGATGAAGAGGACTTCAAGGACCTCTTCCCCGATTGCGAGGTGGGTGCCCTGCCTCCCTTTGGCAGTCTTTACGGCATGCCGGTTTACCTTGATGGCAGCCTGACCCGCAATGAAGACATTCTTTTCAGCGCCGGCACTCACAACGAGCTCATCAAACTCAGTATGCAGGACTATCTGAGCCTGGAGCACCCGATGACACTGGAAGAAGGATTTGCGCCCATTGCCCGTCGCAACAGCCGCTTCGCCTCACGCCGTGATACGCCAGGAGAAGCTCTGCCAAGGCCCGCGTAAAGACGGGTTCCAGCCCGCTGGTATCTTGATCTGACCACTTCGGGTGGTCAGCGAATCTGTATGTAGAAGGTCGCGTCACCACGCAGAATCTGAAGCACGACGGCGCGGGACAGGCCCAGTGCCTTCTGCAGGCTCTCGACATCACTGACCCGGAAGCGATTGGCCGCGATAATCAGGTCGCCCGGTCGCAAGCCACTGCGGTACGCCAGACTGTCATTCTGCAAGCGCACGATGCGCACGGCCAGAGATTTGCCCTCCTCCCGGAAAGTCTCCAGCTCCACACCGTCAAGTTGTCTGGCCAATGAACGTCCGGTGACCCGGTCGGGGTTCATGGCATCGAGATTCACCCCGATCTGCACCTGACGCCCCTGCCGCCAAAGATTGAGTTGTACCGCCTCTCCGGCAATCAGCAATCCCATCTGATTACGA
>JAUIAZ010000226.1 GCA_030427465.1 Gammaproteobacteria bacterium
ACAATATCGAGTTTCTGGGCCAGGGGCAGGACGGGACCTATCGCTGGTTCAACTCCAGAGGACAGACCCAGCGGGACAGCGCAGGCAATCCGCACATCATGTCAGGCATTCTGTCTGATATCCATGAGAGCAAGATGCTGGCAGAAGATTTGCGCTGGCAACAACAGGCCATGGAAAGCCTGAGCGAAGCAAGCGCCAACGGTCTGATGTTGCTACAGCCCCATTCTGGTGACTGGCAGATACAGTTCTGCAACCCCGAAATTGGCCAGATACTGAAAGCCGCTCGCAACAGCCTTCTGGGGCTGACACTGCAGGAAGCGGAGCCTCATTGTGAAGACTCAGAAAACCTGCTCACCCTGCGCGGTATGCTGGGCGAGCTTGCCGATGAAACTGCCACCAGCGAGAACCTGAGGGATTATCACGGCTGTTGGTGGAAAATGACGCTGAAACACTGGCAGAACGAAAAGGTGTCTGACACGAGTTATGTCGTGGTTACCGCCACAGATATCTCTGACCTTAAACAAACCGAGGAAAATCTGGCCCGCCTCTTGGCGGATCGGACTTCCCTGTTCAACGAAATACATCACCGGGTAAAAAATAACCTGCAAGTGATCTCCTCCCTGATTGACATACAGGGGCGCCAGTCTGAGCCGGCCGAGCGGGCGCGCTACGAGGAACTGAGTCAGCGAGTCCGGGCGATGAGCCTGATTCACGAGTTGCTTTATCAGCAGGAAGAGTACAGTGAGATTCCTCTGAAAACTTATATGGAACAGCTGATTCAGCTGGTGGTTCGCAGCAGTGAAACGGGCGAGCGGGTGGAATGGTCCATCAGCGGCGAGACAGGCAAGATCAGGATTCCGCTGCAGCGTATGGTGCCTTTGGGCTTGCTCTTGTGTGAGGTGATCACCAATGCCTGCAAGTACGCTTTTGCCAATCGTCGGGGCCGCCTGGAAGTCAGCCTGGAGCAAAGGCCGGGGCAGCTTCGTATCAAGGTGTGCGATGACGGACCCGGGTTTCCTGAAGCCGTACTGGCGGGTCAAACCTCAACTTCACTCGGCATCAACCTGATTCAGGGCTTTGCGCGGCAGGCCCGGTTTGACCTGACTCTGGAAAATGCTACCGGGGCCTCCGTCACTCTCGTCAGCCAGAATACTGACAGTAACCAATAGGAGCCAGGAGGGATCAGGGGGCCGGGCTCAGGCCAGTCTGTGCCTGTTTTTCAAGAAAGTCCATCAAGTCAGCTGAGGGCATGGGTCGCGCAAAAAGGTATCCCTGCAGGGCGTTCACGCCCCGGGATTTCATGAAAGCCCCCTCCTCTTCTGTTTCGATGCCCTCAGCCACAAGGTGCATCCCGAGTTTTTTACCCAGCTCAATAATTACCTCAGTAATCGCCTTCTGCTTGGAACAGCTCAGGGCGCCCTGCACAAAGGAACGGTCGATCTTCAGTTCATCCACACTGATGTTTCTGAGTCGGGAAAGCGAAGAGAAGCCTGTGCCAAAATCATCAATAGCCACAGTCATGCCCAAAGCCTGGAACTGGGAAAGAATATCCACCGCCTGTCCCAGCTGGAAAATGGATTCGGTGACCTCAATGATCAGAGCAGAAGGCTGCACCCCGGCCTCCCGCAGAATCTCTTCAATCACCTCAACGATGTCGGGGCTGACCAGTTGCTTGCTGGAAACATTGACCGCCACCTTCATATCGGGATAGCCAGCGTCCTGAAGCAGGCGGCACTGGATAGCGGCATCGCGGAGCACCTTCAGACCAATCAGATTGATCAAACCAGTCTCTTCTGCGACGCCGATGAACTTGTCGGGGGGAATGATACCAATCTTGGGGTCATGCCAGCGGCACAACGCCTCCAGCTGAGTCACTTTGCCAGTCCGGGCGTCAACAATCGGTTGCCACCAGGCGCAGATACGATCCTCCACAATCGCTTGCCGCACCCCCTGCTCCACAAAGAGCCGGTAGTGGCTGTAGCTCGACTGTGATTCATCGAAGAATACAAACGCATTTTTCCCCTGACGCTTGGCTTCATACATGGCGATGTCTGCATGTTTCAGCAGACTGTTGAGATCCTCATTGACCTCTGACAGCAAGGCAATACCGATACTGCAACTGACTGTCAGCGCCCGGGAGGCTACCTGAAAGGGCTCCCCATTGGCTGACTGCACAATCTTTTCAGCAATGATATTCAGGTCTTCACGGGATTCCAGCTGATCAAAGAAGAAGACGAACTCATCGCCCCCCAAACGGATCAGGTGGTCTTGATCTCTCAGAAAGTTCTTCAGACGGCGGCTGAACTGTATGAGTATTTCGTCACCTGCATCATGCCCGAGGGTATCATTGATCAGTTTGAAGGAATCCAGATCCAGAAAGAACAGCGCCCCTTTGCGCCTGCCTTCCGGCCGCTCCCGCAGATCCTGAATCAAACGGTTCAGATAGTTCCGGTTACCCAGACCGGTCAGATGATCCTGAAATGCCAGTTTGCTCAAATGCCGCTCTGCCCGGCGAAGGCGGGTGACGTCTGTCAGAATCAGAATCATAAAATTCTGGAAAGTTCCGGCTTCCGTCAAGCGGCTTCCGGTCATCAAGGCATCATAGCTGCCGCCATTCTTGCGTCTGACCACCACACTCTGACCATCTACCATCGCGGCCTGAACCAGATCCTGAATGCTGTCGCTATCGCGGTCATGCTGGATCAGATCGAAAGCGGATTGCCCCAGCATTTCCTTGAGTGCATAGCCGGTTTCCCGGTGAAATGAAGGGTTCACAGCTTTGATTCGATGGTCTTCATCAACCACAATCACCACCTCATTGATAGAGGCCAGTATGCTGGTGGACAGCCGCAAGGCACGCAGGCGACTTTCTTCCTGGGTAATGTTGCGGATTGCGCCGATGCGTATGCGCCCATCTGAGGCCGTCATTTCGCTCACCGTCAGCTGAACCCAGAATTCACCATCTTCCGTCTCTCGCGCACCCTGCACTTCCGGGTCCACACGGATTCTGAGTTTCTCGGTCACCGCCTGCCCCGCATGCAAGAGCTCGCTCAGGCGCTCCGCGTCAGACGGTTGCAACAATTCGAAAAATTCAGACTCGGAACATTCGATCACGCCATCTGATGCCGGCTTCAGGCGTTCTGCCAGCCACCCCTCGAGCGTGATGGTACGATCCTCAAGGTCAAACTCCCAGACTGCCATTTCAGACGCCTGCACCGCTGCCCGAAAGCGTTTTTCAGAGCGATCCATGGCCTGCTCATAGCGCCAGCGACTGAGCGCGGTTTCTATTGATGCGCGTAGTTTGGGCAGGGTAAAAGGCTTGACCACATAGCCGTAAGGAGCGGTTGTACCGGATCGCCGCACCAGTTCTTCACTGGTATAGGCGGTAACGTACACAATCGGGACATTCAGGTGCTTGCGAATCTCGTGTGCCGCGCTGATGCCATCGCCACCCGAAGCCAGATTGATATCCATCAGGATCAGATCCGGCTTCCGGGAAAGGGCCAGACTCACGGCTTCAGTCTCGGTTGCTGCGGGGCCGATGGCCTCATAGCCAGCAGACTCCAGTTGCTGCACCATATCCAGCGCAACCAGGTACTCATCCTCAACCACCAAAAGCCTGATTTTATCGGCAGACACCGCCAGATACTCCACAAATCCATGTTCCGCACAGTATAGTCGTTCACACAGTAAAACGCTCTGAATCAGGGTGGTATCACTCTTTTCCACACTTGTGTATGCTCAGGCGACCAACAAATTGATCGTGTATTGACCATGAGAGCCCTCGCCCCCCGCGAAAAGTTGTCTGCCGTCGTGATTACCCTGAATGCCGCCCCGTATCTGGAGCGCTGTCTGGTATCGCTGGGCTTCGCGGATGAAATTCTGATCGTTGACTCAGGTAGCCAGGATCAGACGGTCAGACTGGCCCGCCAACTCGGTGCCCGGGTCATCCAACAGGACTGGCTCGGCTTTGGTCCGCAAAAGCGGTTTGCAGTAGAGCAGGCAGCACATCGCTGGGTTATCTGCCTGGATGCCGATGAATATCTGGCCGACGGTGTGGCGCTTGATATCCGTAAAGCCTTGCGTTCAGAACGATTCTCAGGTTATCGCTTGCTCAGGCGGCATCGCTTCCAGGGTCGTATTCTGCGCTTTGGTGAAGGAAACGGCGACTGGGTTTTGCGTCTCTTCGACCGTGAACAGGCACAGTGGAGCGAGGACCCGGTTCATGAAAAGGTGCTGTGCCGGGGCCCGGTAGACAAGTTACAGAGTACTTTGTTCCATCAGCCAAATGATGCACTCGGCTTGTATTGGAAGAAGCAGAGACACTACGCCCGTATCCGTGCACGTCATGACTTGCAAGAGGGCCGTTTACCCGGCCGAACCCGCGCCTTTGTGGGACTGATTGGCAGCCCGCTGTGGCGGATAGTCAAATACAGCTTCCTGCGACTGGGTCTGCTGGATGGCCCGGCTGGGCTGACCCACAATGTGCTGGCCAGTCTGGGCCGCGCTGCCTATTATCTTGACTGTCTGAGGTTCAGGCGCAAAAGAGTAGAGAGAACACCTCCTGAGACCCGGCAAATATTGAACATTACCGCGCCGGAACAAGGTAGCTCCTGATGGCAAGGCACGCGATCCTGGGGTTCTTCTTTGCCGGTTTCATAAGCCTGCTGCTTGCGGGCCGCTGCGCGCTGGCAGAAGACACAGCGACCTCGGGGGGCGGTAGCACTGCGGCTGGCGGCGAGTGTGTGATACTGGTGCACGGGCTCTGGCGCAGCGGCTTCGCCATGCGGCCTCTGGCCCGTCCACTGGTAGAACTGGGATACCGGGTCGAAGCACCCTCATACCCTTCGACAAATGCAGACATTACCGAGGCGGCCCGCGACTACCTGAAGCCGGCAGTGGATGCCTGCCGGCCTGCTGGCAAGGCCGTCCATCTGGTGTCCCACTCCATGGGAGGCATTGTGGTCAGGGCCTATCTGCAAGAGGAGCGACTCCCTGTCGGCAGCCGGGTGGTCATGCTGAGCCCGCCTAACCAGGGTTCAGAAATCATCCGCTATTTCGGGGATCAGGACTGGTTTCTTTCTGCCGCGGGACCGGCTGCCAGTAGTCTGAGCCAGTCTGCCAGGGGAATCATCCCCACGCTCAAACCCTTCCCGGAGCCAGTGGGAATTGTTGCGGCCTATCGGGACTGGTCTCTGTGGCCGGATGCCTGGCTACCTACACCCAATGATGGAATGGTCTCGGTCGACAGCATGCGCCTGGAAGGCATGGATGATTTCGTTCTGGTCAGGGCCGGTCATGCCAGCATGCGCTACCGTGACGAAGTCCAGGCACAGATTGTGAACTTTCTGCAGTATGGCCGCTTCAAAAAAGAGCAAACCGCCCGGTGGGTAGAAGAACTGCCTGCCCTGCCCGCCCTTTCCATAGCCCGGCCACCCCAGGGAGCCGCTCCTTATGTTGACTAGTGCCCGACTTTCTCTCCTGCTGAGCCTGCTGTTCCTGGTTACGGCCTGCACACAAACAGTAGATGCGCAAGAAAGCATCAGCCGGCGCCTGATTACGCAAACCGGTGAAATTAACTGGGGGCTTGCGGTGCTCAATGAGCGCGAATTTCTGGTGACAACGCGGCCCGGACGCCTGCTTCGGGTTGACCGGGAATCGGGAGCACAACAGGCGATTCAGGGGATACCAGAGGTCTGGCACAGGGGTCAGGGGGGGCTACTGGATGTGGTGGTCAGACAAAATCAGGGAGAGCCCACTCGGGTTTACCTGACCTACAGCAAACCCTTTGATGATGGCACTGCCGCGACGGCTATGGGGCGTGGTATTTTGCAGGGAAACCAGCTGAGCGACTGGGAAGAGCTGATCGAAACCCGCAGTCGCAGCAGCAGCGGCCAGCATTTTGGCAGTCGTCTGGCATTCGAC
>JAUIAZ010000227.1 GCA_030427465.1 Gammaproteobacteria bacterium
GCAGGAGCTTCGTCGGTAAACGTGTAGGTAATAGTAGGCTGAACGCTGGTCATTACAGAACCCTTGCTGAGAGGAACGGGTAAAAAACAAGGAGTAACTTTAGCACGGATCGGTGGATTTTGGGCGAGTTTTTGGGAGCTGGTTCACTTAACTTCGCCAAATTTACGTTCTATTCGTGAAATCCTCTCTTCGAGTGCCTCAATGGTTCTGGCTTGTTCAGTGAGTTCTGCTTTCAGCTCCATGTTTTCCAGAAGCATGGCCTGCCACTGATCGCTGGCAGCCGGAGCCGCCGAAACTGGCCGGGCGGCAGGCATCCACCAGAGCAAGGCCAGACAGCCAACTATTAGCAGCCCGCTGGAGGCCAGAATCAGAGCCCGGCGGTTTTGCCCGGGGGTCAGTCCGGTCCAGTTGATCCTGGGCCTGTCATCACTTTTCGGTCCGGAGGGCAGCAGGTTTTCCTCCAGAGCAAGAGAGGGCCGGCGTGAAACAGGGCGTGGCTGATGTTGCTGCAACAAGTCGGGCAGGATAGTTTCCAGGCGCAAGCCGGCTGTGGTGGCATCCGGTCGGGAGCCCGGTTTGCCAGTGTCGGCAGAGGGTGGCATGCCGCTGCGTGAAGATTTGCTCCTGGACTTTTTCCGGCGGCTGGAAGTGATCTCGCTCGTTGGGTTGCTCATTGAGGCATCCTGTTGTTATTCATTGAGTCCTTGTGCATGACCTGAACATGCCCGAATCCAGGCAAAATATCCAGTGGCTAGCGAGCGGGGTCAGATCAGCTGGGCGGTTGCCTCGATCACTTGCACCAGACTGTCCCCCTGAATCCGCCAGGCATCGTCGCGGTATCCGCCGGCGAGAGTAATCACAAAAGGTGTTCCCCTTTCCCGGCAGAGCGAGGTAACAAACGCATCCCTGCGGATCAGGCCCTGTGGCGTCATGTTCAGAGAGGCAAGGGGGTCGCCCTCCAGGGTGTCACAACCGGCCACTATGAAGACAAGGTCAGGTTTCACTGACTCCAGAACCTGTGGCAGGGTGCTCTGCAACTTCTCCAGGTAAGCCGTATCTCCGGTACCGGCCGGCAGGCCGAAATCCCAGTCACCCCACTCTTTGGGAGAGGGATAAATTTCTTCCTGGTGAATGGAATAACAGTAGCAGTCGGGATATTCCTCCAGACACAGAATGCTGCCGTTGCCCTGGTGTACATCCAGGTCTACCAGCAGCACGCGTTGGATTTGTTCTTCACTGATCAGACGTGCGGCGGCGACCGGTATGTCGGCCAGAAGACAGAAACCCTCCGCATAGCGAGGCTTGGCATGATGAAAACCACCACCGAAATTGATCGCAGCCCCAAATTGCAGAGCCTCCCTGGCCGCCAGCAGGGTGCCTGCGCAGGCGGAAAGGCTCGCCTGAATCAGAGCCGAGTAGCGTCGTGGGGACAAGGTTTTCAACGCTGGTGCTTCCAGTTGCCGGGCCATGCGTTCCGGAAACCAGAGAGACTCGAGGTGGGCTTCGGCGTGAATTCTGGCCAGATCACCCACTTCGATCAGACCAGGCACGTAGACATCATCGGTTTTCAGGCCCAGTCGCGTCAACACATGAAGCAGGGTGCGTAGTGGCCGGTCATTGATGAAGGGATGGTACCAGGTCAGAGGGTAGCCGGTAGGGCAGTAGCAGGCACTGCCAACCAGTGCCATGCGACCGCCGAGAGGCGCACCGGCCCGCGGTCGACTCAGCTTTCTGCGGGAAAACTGTTGGCGCTGTTCGCGAAGCCGCGCTTCCAGTTGCTTCTTTATCAGGCCGGGTTCAGTCAGCCGGAATAGCCAGTCCACGTCATGTCCGTCGGTGCAAAAGAAACCTCAGTTTCTACCATAGACCCTGGGACGTGTATAACGGTAAAAGCCAATTTCCTCTTCCTGTCGGATGGTGGGAGCCTCCGCGCCGAAGTAGGCCTCACGCAGCTCATCCAGTTTCCGGGCTTGCTGGTTTTCCGGAAGAGTGTCCAGAATTTCCTGTCGTTCCTCCCAGTAAGCCAGGCCGTTATCCCAACGCTGGTTCCTTTCCTGGTCCGCGCTGGCGAGACGCTCAACCGCTTGTTCGGGATAGCCCAGATGTCGACGCATCTGGTTGATCTGTTCCTGTCGCTGATCAGCGTCCATCGCAGACAGTTGCCCCTGAACATTGTCGAACTCGAAGAAAACCTGACTTAGCAGTGCCGGAGTTACCAGAGTCGATCCGGCCAGGTCACCATAGGTTTCCTCGATGCTGCTGCGAATCTGGTAGATGGTTTCTGAAGCACTCTGGAAGGGCTGCTGTCCCAGATCTTGCAGGCGCTGGGCCATGGCCTCCCGTTTCCGGTTCCAGTCTTCCAGTTCATCCGCCCAGATCAGGTCAGCGTCATTGCCAAACAGCGACCTGCGTTTGTTGACGAGCATGCCCTGTTTCTCCAGAGGCCCCAGGTCTTCCAGGGTCAACCGGTTGTCGGTTAGCCAGGATTGATATTCCAGCATTTTGGCAATGTTGCTGAGAATGGTTTCTGCGAGATCGGGAAAGGCCAGGCGAATGACGCGGGCGAACTGGGCAATACCTTCGCGGGGACTCTTCTCCAGTAACTGGTTTTGCACCCGCAGCAGAGACAACTGCACCCGAATGTCCGTGATGGTATCGCCGTAGCGTTCCAGCAGTGCGGCTGCCAGGCGCGTTTCAAAGAGCGGCATCGACTCACCGTCCTCCGGTTCAGGCACAGTTACCCGGGTGGAGGGGTGCTGCCCGGCCTGCGTCTCGGCCTGTAATTCTGCCTCAATACGGGGGACTTGCTGATCGTGGTTACCGGAGAAAAGCAACCAGAATGCCAGCGCCAGAAGGATCACTATGACGAATACAGCTGCAGGCAAGGTCGTTCGGGACATCATTTCATCGTTATCAGAACGGGGGGGACGCGAAGGGCAGGGCTGCGTTACCGCAAAACCCTGCCAGTTACTCAGCCAGTTACAGGAGTGGCTGCAGCTTTGGCCAGATCAGATTGGCCAGTTTGCGTGAACCACTGCTGGTCGGGTGTATACCGTCCAGAATGATGTCGCTGTCGCGTATGCTGGAGCGCGGGTCAACGAACTGGCAGTTCGCGGTGCTGAAAGCGCAGGCCTGGCCCAGTCTCAGGTCACCGTAATCCACCGCTTCTTCCAGGCTGTCCAGCCACAGCAGGGCATCCTTGGTGTAGTAATAGCCAAGGTAAATGACATTGTCGATGCCTTCTGCATCCATACGGTTCAGCAGGTTAACGGCATCTACATACTGATCGTCCACAAAGTTGCGGCATTTGCGGCTAAGACGGCCAAACTGCCACCAGTTGGTCTTGCAGTTATAAGGATCCAGGAAGATGGCCGGAATCAGGATGTCGTTACCGCCGCCATCCATGACAATCGTGTCGATGTTGCCATTGTCTTGTTTGGCGATCTCATACTGATCGTAGATTGAAGTGGCAATGATGCCGCCTTTGAGCTCTGCACCTGACAGGGTATAACGGCGGAAGGTTTCACCGGCGTAGTCTTCCAGGTTGTCCTGAAGTTCGCCGGAAAGCGCAAAGATGGAATCTCCCAGAAATACCACCTGATCGTTGTCGGCATCTGCCACACGGGCGTTGCTGGCAAGGCTGCCAACACCATCACAACCGGCCAGGACCAGAGCGCAGAGGCTGGCTACCAGAGTTCGGAAAAGTTTTGGAAACAGGGCGTGGGACTGCACGGGGCAGCTTTGGATTGTGAGCATCGTTTTATCCTTGTTTTATATTTTTTGTGGGTGGCATCCCTGGACAGCGTCCGGCTTCCGGCACACCGGGTCACTGAAATGAGTCCCGCGCAGTCGAACGCCTGAAACTGCCCACGGATAAGACGATAGCAAAGCGATGAGAACGGCGTTGTGATCAAGTTAACAATCTTAACGGTGTTCAGTAATCTGGGGGCAGTTGCCTGCGAGCAGCCGGGACAGCCTGCAAAAGAGAAAACCCGCTGCGCGGGTTTCCTGGTACGGAGTCATGTTGCTCAGGCAGCCTCGGTCTGGGCGACGCGCTCTTTCAACCAGATGCCTTCCGCTGTGTGTCTGGCTTCATACACGGGAATTGAGACAGACGGATCCTCCAGGCAGGCACCGGTTTCCAGGCTATAGTGATGCTTGTAAAGCGGTGAGGCTATGTAGAGGCCTCCCTGAAGGTCCGCAAGCATGCCTCGTGACAGCACCGCAGCGCCCCCTTTGGGGTCCCAGTTTCCGGTGGCGTACAGCTCACGCGGTGTACCCGGTACGTAAAACAGGGCCACTTGACGGGATCCCAGTCTGGCACACACCCCTGAATTTTTAACCAGGTCACTCATCTGACCTACCAATGTCCAGTCTTTGTCTGGGTTACTCATCAGTTCACCTCCACCGCATCAATGGTTTGCATCTCATTTTCCCGGGCCGGGCGTATCTGATCCCGCTCCCGCACGAAGACCACGTTTTCATCCGGGCTGTCACTGTTGATGAACGGCCGGAAGCGCTTCAGTTTCTCCGGGTTTTCCAATGTGGTTTTCCACTCACACTGGTAGGTCCCGACGATGCGCGTCATCTGGGCATCAAGAGCCTCTCCCAGCCCCAGTGAGTCGTCCAGGATCACTTCCTTCAGGTAGTCCAGACCGCCCTCGAGATTGTCCAGCCATACCGAGGTTCTCTGCAGACGATCAGCCGTTTTCACATAAAACATCAGGAATCGGTCAATGGTTCGAATCAGTGCTTCATCGTCGAGGTCCGTGGCAAACAGATCAGCATGACGAGGCTTCATGCCGCCATTTCCGCAGACATACAGGTTCCAGCCATTCTCAGTGGCGATGACACCAACATCCTTCGACTGAGCTTCCGCGCATTCACGGGTGCATCCGGATACAGCGAACTTCAGTTTGTGAGGGGAGCGCAGACCCTTGTACCGGTTCTCAATAGCAATGGCCATGCTCACGGAATCCTGCACACCGTAACGGCACCAGGTGGATCCCACGCAGGATTTCACGGTACGTACGGATTTACCGTAGGCATGACCGGTTTCCATGCCAGCATCGACCAGTTCTTTCCAGATCAGGGGCAATTGCTCAAGACGGGCACCGAACAGGTCAATGCGCTGTCCACCAGTGATCTTGGTGTACAGGTCATACTTCTGCGCAATCTGTCCGATCAGAATCAGATGCTCAGGTTTGATCTCTCCCCCAGCGACCCGGGGAACGACTGAGTAGGTGCCATTCTTCTGCATATTGGCGAGGAAGGTGTCGTTGGTATCCTGAAGCGGCACATGATCCTCTTCCAGAATGTAGTCATTCCACAAGGAGGCGAAGATAGAGGCGGCGGCGGGTTTACAGATGTCGCAACCCTGGCCTTTGCCATGCTGGCGGATCAGGCTTTCAAAGGTCTTGATGCCGGATACCTGTGCAATGGTATAAAGTTCTTCGCGGGAATACTCAAAGTGTTCACAGATGGCCTTACTGACCTCAACACCGCGAGCGGCAAGCTCATTATCCACGACATTCTTCAGCAGCGCGGCACAGCCACCGCAGCCCGTGCTGGCTTTGGTGGCATCCTTGATATCGCCCAAGGTGCAACAGCCTCCGTCAATGGCAGACACGATGTCGCCCTTGCAGACATTGTGACAGGAGCAGATGCTGGCTGTGTCTGGCAATTGTGCCGGCCCGAGTCCTACGGGTTCGCCACTGGCTGGAAGCAGCAGGGCTTCCGGGCTGGCTGGTAGCGGCAGATCATTCTGGTAGTACTGCAGCAGGGTATCATAGGCGGAACAGTCGCCCACCAGCACCGCGCCGAGCAGTTTTTTGCCATCTGCCGTGACGTTCATGCGACA
>JAUIAZ010000228.1 GCA_030427465.1 Gammaproteobacteria bacterium
TGGTGTTGAAGGCAGCGTGGCGATGACAGAGCGGGCTGCAGAGAATGCCCGGCGTAATCAGCTGGAGAATGTGCGTTTTGAGGCCGCCGACCTGCATCGCGAGGACCTGCTGCAGAATGAAACACCCGCCTGGGTGGCCTCAGTGGATGCCTTGCTTCTGGACCCCCCGCGTACGGGGGCAGAAGCCATCTGCCGGGACATCGGCGTGCTGAACCCCCGCAGGATTGTTTATGTGTCCTGCAACCCCGCGACACTCGCCCGCGACGCCGGCTTGCTCGCCCAGAACGGATATCGCTTGCTTCAGGCCGGCGTCATGGATATGTTTCCGCATACAACCCATGTGGAATCAATTGCACTGTTTGAACGGCAGAACTGATGGTCAAGGTTCGTGAAGACTATCCGCTGGATGACAACGGCGAAGTAGATGTTCCCCGCTGGCTGGACCGGCTGGAGCAGATACGTTCGGGTGCCCGGCAGACCTTGGGTAGCCTTGAGCCGCTGGCGGCCGCAGCCACCGACAGGGATCTCATCTATCGTGCCTGTCAGGTAGCGCAGCGGGCCGGTGCGGAGTCTACCGTCGTACGAATCTGGCAGGGGAAAGAAGCCTTTCTCACCGGTCTGGAGATGGCTCAGATCCTGTCAGAACTGCTGATGGACACCCCCAGTCTGGTCGCTGCCGTTCTATACCGTTCCGTGCGTGAGCAGCTACTGAGCATTGATCAGGTGCGTAAGGAGTTTGGTCCCGAAGTGGCCCACCTGATCGAGGGTGTGTTGCAGATGGCGGTGATCTCCACCATCCGGCAGCCGCTGCAGGGCAGCGTACTCGGGCAGTCCCAGAATCAGGTAGATAACCTGCGCCGCATGCTGGTAACCATGATTGATGATGTCCGGGTGGCACTGATCAAGCTGGCAGAAAGGACCTGTGCCATCCGTGACGTCAAGGATGCCACTGCCGACCGGCGTCACCGGGTGGCCCGGGAAGTCTTCGATATCTATGCGCCGCTTGCCCATCGTCTGGGGATCGGACACCTGAAGTGGGAACTGGAAGACCTCTCATTCCGTTACCTGCATGAGAAAGCCTACAAAAAAATTGCCAAGCTGCTGGATGAAAAGCGTCTCGACCGGCAGCGCTATGTTGAGGAAGCCCTGCATGCCCTGCGTGCCGAGCTGGAAGAGAATGACATTGAAGCCAGTCTGACCGGGCGGGCCAAGCACATTTACAGCATCTGGCGAAAAATGCACCGCAAGGGGCTCGACTTCAGCCAGATCTATGACATCCGCGCCTTGCGGGTGCTGGTGCACAGCATCCGTGACTGCTACGCGGCACTGGGCGTGGTTCACAGTCTCTGGCGGCACATTCCACATGAGTTTGATGACTACATCGCCAGCCCCAAGCCGAACGGTTACCAGAGTCTGCACACGGCCGTTGTGGGGCCGGGCGGCAAGATCATCGAGATCCAGATCCGTACCCACAAAATGCATGAAGAAGCCGAGTTGGGGGTCTGTGCCCATTGGCTTTACAAAGGCACAGACCGCGATCAGAAATCCCAGGGTTACGAACAGAAGATTGCCTGGTTGCGACAGGTGCTGGAATGGCAGGACGAACTGGACAACAAGTCCGGTGAACTGATAGACCAGTGGCGGAATGATGTTGTCAGTGATCGTATCTACGTCTTCACACCGGATGGGCATGTTATTGATCTGCCACAGGGCGCCACGCCGCTGGACTTCGCTTACAAGATTCACACCGAGGTCGGGCATCGCTTCCGGGGCGCCAAGGTCAACGGCCGGATTGTGCCGCTGAACTATGCCCTCAAAACGGGTGAACAGATTGAAATTCTGACCTCGAATCAGGCTCGCCCGAGTCGTGACTGGTTGAATGCCGACCTCAATTACATCAAGACCTCCCGGGCCCGGGCAAAGATTGTGCACTGGTTCCGGCAGCAGGACCGTGACCAGAACATACAGGAAGGCAGAGAGTTGTTGCAGGGCGTACTCAAGCGCCTGTCGCTGGCGGTCAAGGATTACGAGGCATTGGCGGGCGCCTTGTCTTTTGCCGGTTCCGACGACTTGTTTGCCGCTGTTGGCGCCGGAGACATCAAGGTCATGCAGGTGGCACATGCTGCCCAGGAGATGCTCGCCGAACATGACGAGCAGCTCTCCCTGCAGTTGGCACCCTTAAAGCCAGGCCAGGAGCGACGTGGTACCGAAAGTGCCGGCGACATCCACATTCAGGGCGTGGGGAATCTGCTCACCCATCTGGCGAGCTGCTGCAAGCCGGTGCCGGGTGACGACATCATGGGCTATATCACGGTGGGTCGGGGCGTCACCATTCACCGCAAGGATTGTCTCAATATCCTGCAGTTGCAGGCTGCAGAGCCTTTCCGGATTATTGAGGTCAGCTGGGGGGAGACCCAGGAAACCTATCCGGTGGATATTCTCGTGACCGCTTACGACCGCGCCGGATTGTTGCGGGATATTACCCTGCTGCTTTCCAATGAGCGCATCAATGTGACCGCGGCCCAGACCTTTACCGACAAGAACCAGAACACCGCCAACATCCGCCTGACTGTCGAGCTGGGCTCCATTGATACCCTGGGTCGCCTGTTCGACCGTATCCGTCAGTTACCCAACATCGTCGATGTCACCCGCGCTTCACCCGGAAGGGACGCATGAGCCGCTCTCACCGCGTGGATGATCTTCTGATGCTCATGGCCCGCCTGCGGGATCCCGAGGATGGTTGCCCTTGGGATCTCAGGCAGAACTTCGCCAGTATCGTGCCGCACACATTGGAAGAGGTCTATGAGGTGGTGGATACCATCGAACGCGAAGATTGGCAGCACCTGGCCGAAGAGCTGGGCGATCTGCTGTTTCAGGTCGTGTTCTATGCGCGGATGGGTGAAGAGCAGGGGCACTTCGCGTTTTCAGACGTTGTTTCGGGGATTGTGACCAAGCTGCTGAGACGTCACCCGCATGTGTTTCCGGATGGTACACTGGAGAGCCGGCGGCCGGCCGGCGAAGCCATCAGTGAGGCCGACATTGGCAAGCGCTGGGAACAGATCAAGGCTGCTGAAAAAGCAGAGAAAGCCCGGCATTTACCACCGGGCGAGGTCGGAGCCGGTCAGGCTCAGCCATTCTGGCTGGATGAGGTTCCCAGGGCCATGCCTGCCTTGAAGCGCGCTCACAAACTCCAGAAGCGTGCGGCCCAGACAGGTTTTGACTGGCCGGAGATCGGTCCGGTTTTTGACAAGCTCCGGGAAGAGCTGGATGAACTGGAAGCCGAGATTGGTACGCAGCAACTGTCTCGCGAGCGATTGCTGGATGAAATGGGCGATGTGCTTTTCTGTAGTGTGAACCTGGCACGCAGCCTGGGGCTGGATTCCGATGAGGCGTTGCGGCAGGCCAATCGCAAATTTGAAAGACGCTTCAATTACATAGAAAGCCGCCTGGGAAGTGAAGGGCGAGCACTTTCAGAGAGCAGCCTGGAAGAAATGGATGCTCTCTGGGATGCAGCCAAGAAGTCCGGACTCTAGCCCGCCATTCAGCTGTTGGCTGCTTCGTCTTCGTTTTCTTTCAGCTTCTGAATGTACTTCTTGCTCAGATCCAGGAAGCGCGGTGTCGGACCCACGTCTTCATAAATCGGATCGCCCACCTCGTCTTCACCGACAACTTTGCCGCCTTCGACGTAGGGGAAGCTGGTCTCCAGTTCATCCAGGGCTGCGGACAACAGCTCGCTGATAATGGCTTCTTCAGAGCGCTTGGGGTACATTTCGGCAAGTGCCGCAATACGTGCCGCATCTTCGACCGGCAACTTCAGGCGGTAGTCTTTATGAGTCAGTCTGGCCTTGGCTGTTTCTTCCCACTGATTCGCAAGCGCGTTGATTTTCACGATAGAACCTCATCTGTTTCCTGCTGTTTATCAGTGTAGAATCAGAGACAGAGTGCCTCCATAGGCGCTTCTACCTAAAATCGTTTAGATTTGTATCTGCATCGCCAGCCTCGCTGAATGAAAGGAGCCTCAACATAATGAAGAACCTGCACCCTGACCTGAGAGAAAATGTCCGACTGCTGGGTGGTCTGCTTGGCGACAGCATTCGCCAGAGCCTGGGGGAAGACATGTTTGCGCGCATTGAGGCCATCCGCAAAGCCGCCAAGGCGGACCGTACCGGTGAAGGGGCTGGCCGCGGTCAGCTGAAGAGCCTTTTGTCGGAGCTCAGTGATTCGGAGCTGGTCCCTGTTACGCGGGCATTCAACCAGTTCCTCAATCTGGCAAATATCGCAGAACAGTATCACACCGTGCGACGCAGTGCGCCTGAAGAAGAATGGGCGCAGAATCGTCTCGACCGGATTCGTGATGTCATTCGTCGCCTGCTCAAACAGGGGGTTCCGCCGGATGAGATTCTCGGACAGATCGGGACCATGAACGTGGAGTTTGTGCTGACGGCCCATCCGACTGAAGTGACTCGCCGTACTCTGATCCAGAAGTACGATGCCATTTCAGAAGACCTTGAGCGGCTGGACCGCAAAGATCTCACTACCCGGGAGCGGGAAGAAATTATCGAGGCATTGCAGCGCCTGATCAGTGAGGCCTGGCATACCGATGAAATTCGCTATGAGCGGCCAACCGCGGTAGATGAGGCCAAGTGGGGTTTTGCGGTAGTGGAAAACTCCCTCTGGTATGCCATACCCCGCTTTATGCGGGAACTCGACCGGGTTGTCCAGGAGCTCCTGGGCCAGCCTCTGCCTCTGGATTGCAGCCCCCTGAACTTTGCTTCCTGGATGGGGGGTGATCGGGATGGTAATCCGAATGTGACATCCGAAGTGACTCGTGAGGTGCTGCTGCTTTCCCGGTGGATGGCGGTCGATCTGTTCAGCCGGGATGTCGAGGCATTGCGGGCTGAGCTGTCCATGGCAGAGGCCAGCCCGGAGATGACCGCGCATCTGGAAGAGTCTTCCCGGGAACCCTATCGGGCCGTGCTCGGGGAGCTGCGCAGAAAACTGTTGGCCACCCGTGGCTGGATTGAAGATTCGCTTGACCAGGGCTTCATCAGACCCGGTGCGGACATACTCGTCTATACCAAGGATCTTCTGGATCCTCTGATGCTCTGCTACCGCTCGCTGGAAGCCTGTGGAATGAAGGTCATCGCTCAGGGGCGTCTGCTGGATGTCATCCGGCGCGCCAACAGTTTCGGGCTGGCCTTCCTGAGCCTGGATATCCGGCAGGATGCGGACCGGCATGCCGAAGTGCTGACCGAGATCTGTCGGGACCTGGATCTGGGTGACTACCGGGTCTGGACCGAAGAACAGAAGCAGACTTTTCTGTTGAACGAATTACAAAGTCGCAGGCCGCTGATTCCGCGACGCTGGCAACCCTCTGACAATGTTCAGGAAGTCTTGCGTACCTGTCGCATCGTTTCCCGGCAGCCTCGCGAAAGCCTGGGTTCCTATGTGATATCCATGGCGTCCCACCCATCCGATGTGTTGGCCGTCATCCTGATTCTCAAAGAGTGTGGCTGCCCCTTCTCGCTTCCTATCGTACCGCTGTTCGAAACACTTCAGGATCTGCAGAATGCGTCGGGTGCCATAGACCGCCTGCTCAGTGTGCCCTGGTACCGTGAATACACCGAGGGTCATCAGCAGGTCATGATCGGTTACTCGGACTCTGCCAAGGATGCGGGCCAGATGGCCGCAGCGTGGGCGCAGTACCAGGCTCAGGAGTCGCTGACCCGGGTTGCCTCCCAGCATGGTATCAAACTCACTTTGTTCCATGGTCGGGGCGGCACCGTCGGGCGGGGTGGTGGCCCCGCCAACCGCGCCATCCTCAGTC
>JAUIAZ010000229.1 GCA_030427465.1 Gammaproteobacteria bacterium
TGGGCGCCTTGATCTATCCTTTGCGAAACGCCACGCTCTATCGGGAAGCGCAGCTTGCCTCTTTGACAGACGCTTTGACTGGCGCTGCCAACAAGCGTGCCCTGGATTATCAGCTCAACCGCGACGTCAGCCTTGCCAAGCGTGAACAGACTGCTTTGTCTGCGTTGGTTCTGGACATCGATCACTTCAAGAGAATCAATGACGGTTTTGGCCACGCAGCCGGAGACTCTGTGCTGAAATCAGTGGTGGAAAGCATCAAGGCCAATTGCCGGGATTCCGATACGGTATTCAGAAGTGGCGGAGAAGAGTTTGTTGTACTGCTGGCAAATGCCGGAACCAGTGATGCAATGATTATTGCAGAAAGAATCCGCGAAGCCGTTGCCGCATACTCGTTTCAATATAACGGTGAGAATATCCCGGTAACTCTCAGTATCGGTTGCTCCACCTACACGCCCAATGAAACCGGTTCCACGTTTATTGAGCGGGCAGACCGTGCCCTGTACCTGGCGAAAAAGACTGGCCGCAACAAGACCTGCATTGATGAGGTCTCAGCCGCAGCCATGACGGAAGAAGCTCCGGCAGCACTCGTCTCTAACGGCGCCTGACAGGCCTGGCAGGCCGCCTGGGTGCGGCCTTGGGGCCGGATTTTCTCTGTGGAGTGTCTTCACGCATGGCTCTGGGCAAATAGACCTCCGGCACCGCCAATCCGGCCATTTCATAGACCACCGCCGCATCTTGCTGACCGACATACTCCCAGCGCCCTCGCGCCAGGCGGCTTGGCAGGAAAATGTGACCGAAACGCACGCGCTTGAGGCGACTGACCGTCAGGCCCTGGCTCTCCCACAAACGCCTGACTTCCCGGTTGCGCCCTTCCATCACCACACAGTTGAACCACTCGTGGCTGCCGGATGGCCGACCTCTTTTCATGTCAGTGAAACGAGCCATGCCATCCTCCAGGAGCACCCCGTCCTTCAGCGCCTTGGTCATGTCATCCGTTACCTCTCCCCGGATTCGCACCACATATTCCCGGTCCAGACCAGTCGACGGGTGCATCAGGCGGTTAGCCAGTTCTCCGTCTGTGGTAAAAAGCAACAAACCGGTGGTGTTGATGTCGAGTCTGCCCACGACAATCCAGCGCCCGGATTTCAGCTCCGGCAGCCGACGAAAAACCGTCGGACGACCTTCGGGATCTTCCCGGCTGCAGACTTCGCCTTCGGGCTTGTTGTAGATAATGAGACGGGGCTTCTCCGACATGGTGGCCGGCTTAAGCAAGTTATCATCCACCGCTATTTTATCTGTCGCGGAAACCCGGTCTCCCAGTGTGGCGACCTTTCCATTCACCTTGATCCGGCCTGCCTGAATCATGGTTTCCGCCTCGCGACGCGAGGCAATGCCCGCGCGCGCGAGAACTTTCTGTAGCTTTTCCGTATCGTTCATCAAAGGTCCGAAGTTCAGTGAATAAGAGTGGAAGCGTTTTCGCTGGGCGCCACGTTGTTGCTGTCTGATTTTTCCGCCGGATCAGGGTCGGTATCCTGTCCTTCTCTTGCCGTCGCCTCACCGCCCTGAAGATCGAGCATTTTCTCGATGGACTCGATGTCCTGCAAGTCAGCCAGAGGTGGCAACTGATCCAGCGATTTCAGGTTGAAATAGTCGAGGAACTGGCGGGTGGTCGCGAGCAAAGCCGGCCGTCCCGGTACTTCCTTGTGCCCTACAACACGAATCCAGTCGCGCTCCTGTAAAGTACGCACAATCTGGCTGTTCACAGCGACACCCCGGATGTCTTCAATATCACCCCGGGTAATTGGCTGCCGGTAAGCAATAATGGCCAGAGTCTCCAGCAGTGCCCGGCTGTACTTCTGAGGCTTCTCTTCATGCAGCCTGGCCACCCAGTGCGCCATCGCCGTGCGCACCTGAAAACGGTAGCCGCCTGCAACTTCTGTCAGTTCCAGCGCATGATCCTGATAGGATGCCTGAAGATCCTGTATGGCCTCCTGGATCTCAATACGCTCCATATCCGTCCACTCTTCACGCAGCAGTTCGGTCAACCGATCCAGAGAAAGGGGCTTGGCGGAGGCCATGATCAGGGCCTCCAGGATGTGTCTGAGCTTCATTCCACGGCCTCCCGACGCGCCTTGACGTGAATCGGCCCAAACCCTTCGGTCTGGACAAGTTCAATCAGACTTTCTTTTGCCAATTCAAGAATGGCCAGAAACGTCACCACCAACCCCAGACGGCCTTCCTCCGGACGAAACAGCGACTCAAAACGGCAGAATTCAGCCACGTCGAGTATTTCCAGAATCTGGCTCATCCGCTCTCGGGTGGATAGTCGTTCTGGCTGTATGTGGTGATGCTCGAACAGTTCCGAGCGCTTGAGTACATCCTGCAGAGCTTGCAGCAGGTCCCCCAGACTGACTGGCGCCGGGGCCTTGTTTCTCTGCACTTCACTGGTATTCAGCTGCACAACGGGCGTATCCCGGTCAGCACGTGGCAGTTCGTCAATCTGCTCTGCTGCCAGCTTGAAGCGTTCGTATTCCTGAAGCCGCCTTAACAGTTCAGCCCGGGGATCCTCTTCGTCCTGCTCATCCGACTGGCGCTTGGGCAGCAGGCTGCGACTTTTCACTTCAGCCAGCAGAGAGGCCATGACCAGATATTCTGCAGCCAGTTCGAAGCGCATGTCTTCCATGATGCGGATGTACTCCATGTACTGCTCAGTCACGGCGCTGACATCCACCTGCAGAATATCCACATTCTGCCGCCGAATCAGATAAAGCAGCAGATCCAGAGGCCCTTCAAAGGACTCAAGAATGACTTCCAGAGCATCCGGTGGAATGTAGAGATCCGTGGGCACATCCCGGAAGGGTTGCCCATCTACCAGAGCCAATGGCAACTCCTGCTGTACCGCCGGAGAATCGTTTGAGCTTTCAGTCGTTGCCATTGCTGTCACCGTATCAGATATCGTAAATCAGCCCCATGGCATTCATTACTTCATCCAGTGTATCGCTGGCTGCGCTGCGCGCCCGCTCACACCCTTCTGCCACAATCCCCCTGACCAGACCGGTGTCCTGCTCGTAACGTCTGGCCCTTTCAATAATGGGTCTCTGTTCTTCAATAATGGCATCGGCCAGCGGCTTCTTGCATTCAATACATCCGATCCCGGCAGAGCGGCAACCCTGCTGCACCCAGTCCCGGGTATCGTCATCGGAGTAGACCTGATGCAACTGCCAGACCGGGCATTTGTCCGGGTCGCCAGGATCAGTGCGTCGAACCCGTTGCGGGTCGGTCTGCATGGTTTTAATTTTTTCAGCGACAGTATCCGGGTCTTCCCGCAGACCAATGGTATTCCCATAGGACTTGGACATCTTCTGGCCATCCAGCCCGGGCATCTTGGCTTCCGGTGTCAGCAGAGCCTGTGGCTCTGGCAGAATGACCTTGCCACCGCCTTCGAGATAGCCAAACAATCGCTCTTTGTCGCCGATGGAAATGTTCTGCTGTTCGCTCAACAGCGCCCGGGCTGTCTCCAGAGCTTCGCTGTCCCCCTGCTCCAGGAAGCGCTTGCGCAGTTCACGATACAGTTTCGCCTGTTTCTTACCCATCTTCTTGATGGCGGCTTCAGCCTGCTCTTCAAAGCCCGGCTCCCTGCCATAGATATGGTTGAACCGTCGTGCGACTTCGCGGGTCATTTCGATGTGCGAGACCTGGTCCGCTCCGACCGGCACGTGACCCGCGCGATAAACCAGAATGTCCGCGCTTTGCAGCAAGGGATACCCCAGAAACCCATAAGTCGCCAGATCTTTTTCCTTGAGCTTTTCCTGCTGGTCCTTGTAAGTCGGCACCCGTTCCAGCCATCCCAGTGGGGTGATCATCGACAGAAGCAGATGCAGTTCGGCATGCTCAGGCACCCGCGACTGCAGGAACAAGGTCGCTGAGCCGGGATTGATGCCGGCTGCGAGCCAGTCAATCACCATATCCCAGACCGCCTGCTCAATCTGGTAAGGATCTTCATAGTGAGTTGTCAGGGCGTGCCAGTCCGCCACGAAAAAGAAGCAGTCATATTCGTGTTGCAACTTCAGCCAGTTCTTCAGAACACCATGGTAATGTCCCAGGTGAAGTTTTCCGGTAGGACGCATTCCGGACAGAATACGTTTTTGCGAATCGACGACCGCCACTCAATGACCTCTGGATGCTTATCTTTATGAAACGCGGATTATAACCGCACAAAAAGAAAGCCGCCAAATCAGGCGGCTTTTTTTGAGAGGTGCCTGGCGAGAATCAGGACCAGCCAGTCACTTCTGACAGAGCCTTACCGATGTCAGCCAGACTACGGACGGTCTTGACGCCGGCACTTTCCAGCGCCTCAAACTTCTCGGCCGCAGTACCTTTACCACCGGAAATAATCGCACCGGCATGCCCCATGCGTTTACCGGGAGGTGCAGTCACACCGGCAATATAGGAAACCACAGGCTTGGTCACGTTGGCCTTGATGAACTCAGCGGCTTCCTCTTCAGCGGTTCCACCGATCTCACCAATCATCACAATCGCTTCCGTCTGAGCGTCATCCTGGAACAGTTTCAGGATATCGATGAAATTGGAGCCGGGAATCGGGTCACCACCAATTCCGACACAGGTGGACTGACCGAAGCCGAAATCTGTGGTCTGCTTGACGGCCTCGTAAGTCAGCGTACC
The DNA here is from genome assembly GCA_030427465.1 of Gammaproteobacteria bacterium. GTDB lineage: Bacteria > Pseudomonadota > Gammaproteobacteria > Pseudomonadales > Oleiphilaceae > JADJWY01. The sequence goes on from JAUIAZ010000229.1 coordinate 4,684, forward strand.
TGAGCGGGAGACGATGCCCACTTTACCCGGCTTGTGAATGTGGCCCGGCATGATCCCGATCTTGCACTCACCCGGCGTGATAACACCCGGACAGTTGGGACCAATCAGGCGCACGCCCAACTCATCACACTTCACTTTGGCATCCAGCATGTCCAGAGTCGGAATGCCTTCGGTGATGCACACAATCAGTTTCACACCAGCATTTGCCGCTTCCAGGATGGAGTCCTTACAGAATGGCGCGGGCACATAAATCACGGAGGCATCGGCCTGCGTGGCTTCAACCGCTTCCGCCATGGTGTTGAATACCGGCAGATCCAGATGCTTCTGGCCGCCCTTGCCCGGCGTCACACCGCCCACCATTTTGGTTCCGTAGGCGATGGCCTGTTCGGAGTGGAAAGTACCCTGAGAACCCGTAAAGCCCTGACACAGGACTTTGGTGTTCTTGTCGATTAATACGCTCATGCCTTCCCTCCTGCAGCATTGACCACTTTCTCTGCGGCTTCGGTCAGACTGGTTGCCGCAATGATATTCAGACCACTATCGGCCAGCTTCTTGGCACCCAGCTCCGCGTTATTCCCCTCCAGGCGCACAACTACCGGCACGCTGACACCCACTTCTTCAACCGCACCCATAATGCCGTCTGCGATCAGATCACAGCGCACGATGCCGCCGAAAATGTTAACCAGAACGGCTTTTACGGCATCGTCAGACAAAATGATCTTGAAGGCTTCCGTGACGCGCTCTTTGGTCGCACCGCCCCCCACATCGAGGAAGTTCGCCGGAGCCCCGCCATGCAACTTGACGATGTCCATGGTACCCATCGCCAGACCGGCGCCGTTCACCATACATCCGATATTGCCATCCAGTGCCACGTAGTTCAGCTCCCACTTGGCTGCGTGAGCTTCGCGGGCGTCTTCCTGACTGGGGTCATGCATGTCGCGGATCTGGGCCTGACGGTACAGGGCATTCCCGTCCACATTGATCTTGGCATCCAGACAATGCAGATCACCCGACTTGGTAATAACCAGCGGGTTGATTTCAACCAGAGCCAGATCTTTCTCCTGGAACAGCTTGGCCAGTCCCACGAAAATGTTAGTGAACTGCTTGATCTGGTTGCCGCTCAGGCCCAGTTTGAATGCCAGC
>JAUIAZ010000230.1 GCA_030427465.1 Gammaproteobacteria bacterium
TTACTTTCTGGCCTCCAGGTCTCTGCTACCACAAACCACGGCCGCCGGTATTCTTACTGACGTCATGGGTTCAGATCACTGCCCCGTTAGCCTGACTCTCGATCTGAAACCGGTATGAGTGGCAGCGGCTGGCAATTCTGGATCGACCGCGGGGGCACATTTACCGATGTGATCGCCCGCGACCCGGAAGGGCAGCTGCAGACCCGCAAATTGCTGTCAGAAAATCCCGGCCACTACGACGATGCGGTCCTCGAGGGCATACGCAGCTTTCTGGGGGTGGCTCCGTCAGCCCCGATTCCCTCAGAACAGATCGCAGCACTCAAGGTCGGCACCACGGTTGCCACCAATGCTTTGCTGGAAAGACGGGGAGAGCCACTGTTGCTGGTGACCAACCAGGGGTTCGGGGATGCCCTGCAGATTGCCTACCAGAATCGCCCGGACCTGTTCGCGCTGGACATAAAAAAGCCAGCGCCTCTCTACCCGGCCTGTCTTGAAGTGGCGGCGCGCATGGGCGCCGGTGGCGAGGAGCTGAGCTGCCCCGACAAAGAGCAGACCCTGGGAGCCCTCCGGGGGTTTGCTGAGCAGGGGCTCAAAGCCTGTGCAATTGTTCTTATACATGCTGACCGCTATCCGGCCCATGAACAACGGATTGCGGAATGGGCACGGGAGGCCGGTTTCCGGCAAGTTTCCGTCAGCAGTGAACTCAGCCCCATCATCCGACTGATCAGCCGTGGCCAGACAACCGTGGTGGATGCCTACCTGTCGCCGGTCTTGCGCCGCTACGTGGACCGCCTGAGCCTGGCGCTTCCCGATCTGGCCCGACGCCCGGCAGGCATCAGCTTCATGACATCCAATGGCGGGCTGGCAGGCTCCGGTCAGTTCCGGGGCAAGGATGCCATACTTTCCGGCCCGGCCGGCGGCGTAATCGGCATGGTCCGCTGTGGCCAGAAAGATGGGCTCTCCAGACTGATCGGTTTTGACATGGGGGGAACTTCCACCGACGTTTGCCACTATTCGGGTGAACTGGAGCGTCAGTTTGAACACCAGATCGCGGGACTGCGCCTGCAACTCCCCATGCTGGCCGTGCATACCGTGGCGGCCGGGGGCGGCTCGGTTCTCAAATACCGGCAGGGACGACTGGTCGTCGGACCGGAATCCGCAGGCGCTCACCCCGGCCCCTGCGCTTACCGCAAAGGCGGGCCGCTGACCGTCACCGACTGCAACGTCATGTTGGGGCGCCTGCAAGCAGAGCATTTTCCCCGCGTGTTTGGCAGCAATGCGGATGAGGGTCTCGACCCGGCGGGTGTGAAAGAGGCGTTCAGTGAGCTTGCGGAGACCATCGCCCGAGACAGTGGCACGCGATTTACCCCGGAAGCACTGGCGGAGGGTTTTCTCGCCGTCGCCATCGAAAACATGGCCATGGCCGTGCAACAGATCTCGACACAGAAAGGTCATGATCTCTCGGACTATGCGCTATGCTCCTTCGGTGGGGCGGGAGGCCAGCACGCCTGCCTCATGGCCGAAACCCTGGGAATGCAGACCGTCTATCTGCCGCCTCTGGCCGGCGTCCTTTCAGCGCTGGGTATCGGACTGGCGCAACACCGGATCGTTGAAGAAGTGGGGGTAGAAGCACCTTTAACCGGGGAGCAGCTGCAGACGCTGGAATCTGTATTCCGGCGCAAGGAAAGTGCGCAGAAAAAAGAGCTTCAGACGCAATCGGCCGAGTCGAAACCGGAGATCAGACAGCACAGACGGATCAGTCTGCGGATCGCCGGCTCGGATTACCCTTTTGTACTGCCCTGGTCCTCTGCAGAAGCACTGGAACAGTCACTCAAGGAAGCACACGAGTCCCTGTTCGGCTTCCCGCCCCCGGCTTCTGGCAGAGTCATACACTCGATCATCATTGAATCAGAAGAAATTAGTCAGGAACCGGAGCAGGCAGTGCCAGTTCCGGATTTTGACACCCGTGACCCGCAGCCGCTGACGACACACTCCGTTTACATCCGGGGCCGGCATGTGCCAACTCCGTTCTTCGACCGGGAAGCCATCGCAGCGGGCCACTCAATCACCGGCCCAGCGGTACTGCTTGACCCCAACAGCACCGTGGTCGTACCGGATGGCTGGCGCGCCACGGTCAGTCAGGAAGGTGGCCTGATCATTCACGCAGACGCGGCTGAGACCTCCCTGCCTGCAGTCACCGGGAGCGCCAGTGAGCAGAGTCCGGCGTGCGACCCGCTGAAGCTGGAACTGTTCAACAACCGTTTCATGTTCATCGCTGAGCAGATGGGCGTGGTACTGGAGCAAACGGCGCAGTCAGTCAATATCCGGGAACGTCTGGACTTTTCCTGCGCCCTCTTTACGGCATCCGGAGAACTTATTGCCAATGCCCCTCATGTCCCGGTTCATCTGGGGAGCATGAGTCACAGCGTGCAGGCGGTGATTGAAAAGTACCGCAGCGGGCCGGACCAAACGCGCCTGCAGCCGGGTGATGTCTGCATGCTGAACGACCCTTACCAGGGCGGAACCCACCTGCCCGATATCACGCTGGTCAAACCGGCTTTCCGCGAAGATGGCAGCCTGGCCTTTTTTGTCGCCGCCCGCGGACACCATGCCGATATTGGTGGCACATTGCCAGGGAGCATGCCCTGGAACTCCAGCGATATCCGCGAGGAAGGTATCCTGTTCCCGGTCTGGCGACTGGTGCGCCAAGGCGTATTCCGCGAAGACTCTCTGATGGAAAAACTGCTCGCGCCTCCCTACCCTGCCCGCAACCCCCGGCAAAATGTGGCAGACCTGAAAGCTCAGGTTGGAGCTTGCGAGGCCGGCGTCCGGCAACTGGAAGCGATGGTCGCCCGGTATGGCTTTCCCCTCGTGCAACGATACATGGGGTGGATGCTCGATAACGGAGAGCAGGCTGTCCGTCAGATGATTCCCCGCCTGCAGGGAGGGGAGTTCCGCCTGCGGATGGACCATGGGGCGGAAATCCGCCTGCGGCTCAGCCTGGATACCGCCAGGGGCAGTGCCGTTCTGGATTTCAGCGGCAGCAGCCCGCAGTCACTGACCAATTACAATGCACCGCTGTCGGTGGTACATGCCGCTGTGCTTTACGTCTTCCGTTGCCTGGTGAACGCCCCCATTCCCCTGAACGCAGGCTGCCTGCGTCCCCTGCGGATCCTTGTTCCGGAAGGATCGTTTCTGAATCCTCTGGCTCCGGCTGCGGTGGTGGCAGGCAACGTCGAGGTCTCCCAGGCCCTGGTGTGTGCCCTGTTTGGCGCCATGGGTCTGAAAGCCAGCGCCCAGGCCACCATGAACAACCTGATCTGGGGCGACCAGGATCGCCAGTATTACGAAACAATCGGTGGCGGCGATGGCGCCACGGCGCAGGCGGACGGCCAGTCTGCGGTGCACACGCACATGACCAATTCGCGCCTGACCGATCCGGAAATCCTGGAGACCCGATATCCGGTACGCCTGCTTCAATGCGCCATTCGCCGGGGCTCGGGTGGCCGGGGCGAACGCCGCGGGGGTGACGGCATTGTCCGTGAGTTCGAGTTCCTGGCTCCGCTCGAAGTAAGCCTTCTGAGCAACAGTCGTCAACGAGCGCCTTTCGGACTCCAAGGAGGCGAGCCGGGGCAGCCGGGCAGCAATCGCCTGCTGCGTCAGGATGGGCGAGAGGAGAATTTACCGGCCGCCGCCGGCCTCAAGGTGGCGGCCGGAGACCGTCTGATCATTGAGACTCCGGGAGGAGGAGCCTATGGAAAAGCCCCCTGAAAACAAACCCAAGCGCTGGCGCCTGACACTGGATGATGGCTTTCAGTATGATCCTGTTGCCCTGTTCCTGCCGGTCAGTTGTGCCCGCCCCGAAGCCTGGCAAAGCCTGCGGGCCAATGCACGCGGCTTCTGGAAGGGACTGACCATCCCCTTCAGGACGTCGCGACGCAGCCTTCAGGGCACCCTGGCCTGGCTGCTGTTCATGCCACTGTATGTGCTGGCCATTCTCTGGGCTCTGATCCTCTGGCCACTGGGCCAGTCTCCGAAAGCCTGGCAAATCTGGCAGGCCCGGGACCAGCAACGCTTGCCCGCCTACCGTGAGGCTGTCCGCCAGCTACAGCGGGAGTTGGCAGATGTGGAAGACCCGGACGAGTACCAGAGACGTTTCAAGGAAGGTCTGGAGCGAATCAAGCCCTACTGAGGCATACCCCGAAGCGCCGCATTTTGTTAGAATACAGCCCCTGGAAAAACACCCTCTGCGGCGCAGGCACCCGTAATGAATCCCCTGGAATAGCGCGTGCCTCAATCCGACAGAACTGAACGACCTCCCGCATGGATACGGACCTATGGACCTGCAAAACTTTCCTGAGACTTTTGATCTCCTACACCTGATTCTGGCCGGCCTGCTGGTGCTGGCCGTGCTGACGCTGCTGGTTGTGGCGACACGACGCAAGACACCGGTCGAGGACCGCCAGCCCACAACTCCAGCCAGTGCGGCTGAGACAGCGCCTGAACCCACGCCACAGACTGATCCGGTTGCGCCCGCCCCGACGCCGGTTGCTGACAGTGGCGCCCTGCTGGATGCTGGCGCCCTGAACTGCCTGAGCCTTCTGCAACATGAGGCCCGCCTGATCGACTTTCTGCAGGAAGACCTGGGCGGTTTCAGTGACGCCGACATCGGGGCCGCGGCGCGCGTCGTGCATGAAGGCGGTCAGAAGGCACTCAAGAGCTACCTGACACTCAAGCCGATTCACGACAGCCAGGAAGAAAGCCGGGTAACCGTCGCGGAAGGCTTTAATGCGGCCGAGATCCGTCTGACGGGCAACATCAGTGGCAGCGCACCGTTTACCGGCACACTGATCCATCGCGGGTGGCGGGTCAGCGAATGCCGCCTGCCACGTCCGGTGGACGGACACGACACGCAGGTGCTGGCGCCGGCTGAGGTAGAGCTATGAGTGAAGAAAGCAATCCGGTGTCTCGCCTCGCTATCGGTATCGACCTGGGCACCACGCACTGTGTACTGGCCGTACTGCAGCCGTCAGATGAAGACCAGCCAGCCACTCCCGAAGTATTCGCCATTCCGCAACTGGTCAGGCCAGGTGTTCTGGAAGCAAGCCCGCAACTGCCGTCTTTCCTTTACCTGCCACACGAAACCGAGTTACCTGAAAGTGACAGACAGCTGCCCTGGGGTGATCCAGCGGGTGCCTTGAGCGGCCGTATCGCCCGGCATCTGGGCAACCAGACACCGGGGCGACTGGTCAGCAGCGCGAAGAGCTGGCTTGGACATGCCGGCATTGACTGCAAGCAGGCCTTTTTGCCGCTGGAACACCCGGAAGATGTCTCCGCAGTTTCCCCCTATGAGGCAACGGTGGCTTATTTGTCTCACCTGAGAGAGGCCTGGAACCACAGCCATCCCGATCAGCCACTCGAAACGCAGGATGTGGTAGTCACGGTGCCCGCGTCTTTCGACCCGGCAGCCAGGGATCTGACCAGTGAGGCTGCGCGTCAGACCGGGTTACAGAACCTGAGTCTGCTTGAGGAACCCCAGGCAGCCTTTTACAGCTGGATAAATGCCTGTGGTGACCAGTGGCGGGAACAGGTCAGTGTGGGAGATCGCGTGCTGGTCATCGACGTCGGCGGTGGCACCACGGATCTGTCACTGATCGCGGTCGAAGAAGCCGAAGGCAATCTGCACCTGCGCCGGATTGCGGTAGGCAACCACATCCTTCTGGGTGGTGACAATATGGATCTCGCACTCGCCTATCGGATCAACCAGAAACTCGCCGACGAAGGCAAAACCCTGCAACCCTGGCAGAT
>JAUIAZ010000231.1 GCA_030427465.1 Gammaproteobacteria bacterium
GCGTGGGCGCATGACGCAGTTTCCTGGTTTCCTGAAGGTGCTGCCACCAGCACGCAAGGACGATGATGTGGAATTGCCGGATTTTACGGCGGAAGAGATCCTCAAGCTGCTGCGTCTGGATCCAAGTCAGCACTTTACCAAGCCTCCGGCGCGATATACGGAGGCCTCGCTGGTAAAGGAACTGGAGAAACGCGGCATCGGGCGGCCATCTACCTACGCCAGCATCATTTCCACGATTCAGGACCGGGGGTATGTCCGCAGTGCCAACCGTCGTCTGTACGCCGAAAAAATGGGCGATATCGTGACAGAGCGACTGGTTGAGTCCTTTTCCGAGCTGCTTAACTATGGCTTCACAGCCCAGATGGAGGAGCGCCTGGACCAGGTCGCCTCCGGAGAGAAAGACTGGGTGGCGGTGCTTGATCAGTTCTATGATGGATTCAGGTCTACCTTGGAGCAGGCGGAATCAGATGAGGGAGGGATGCGTCCCAACCAGGCGGTTGAGGTGGATGATATCAAATGTCCTACCTGTGGTCGGCCCATGCAGATCCGCACCGCAACCACTGGAGTTTTTCTGGGTTGTTCCGGCTATAACCTGCCGCCCAAGGAGCGCTGCAAGACCACCATCAATCTGATACCCGGAGATGAAGTAATCTCCGCGGATGACGAAGAAGGGGAAACCAATGCGCTGAGAGCCAAGAAGCGCTGCCCTGTCTGTCAGACGGCGATGGAACATTACCTGATAGATGAAACTCGCAAGCTGCACATTTGTGGCAATAATCCGGATTGTCCTGGTCACATCATTGAGACCGGCCAATTCAAGGTCAAAGGCTATGATGGGCCGACCCTGGAGTGTGACAAGTGTGGTTCGGAGATGCAGTTAAAAACCGGGCGATTCGGCAAGTATTTCGGGTGTACCAACCCGGAGTGCAAGAACACACGCAAGCTTCTGCGCAGCGGTGAGCCTGCTCCTCCCAAGATGGATCCTGTCCCGATGCCTGAACTGGCCTGTCAGCAGGTGGATGATCATTATGTGCTTCGCGATGGGGCTTCCGGTTTATTCCTGGCGGCCAGCAAGTTTCCTAAAAACCGGGAAACACGGGCGCCGCTGGTAGCCGAAATTCTGCCGCACCGTGCTGAACTGGATCCCAAATATCACTTCTTGCTGGAGGCGCCCCGGCAGGACCCGGAAGGACGGCCAGCCGTAATCCGCTTCAGTCGCAAAACCAAGTCGCAGTATGTGATGTCAGAGAAGGAAAACGGCAAGGCGAGTGGTTGGTCAGCGATCTACAAGGACGGCAGCTGGGTTGAAGCGGAAGCGCCAACGGCGAAAAGCAAGCCCAAGGCCAAAAGCGCTAGCAAAGCCAAGTAGAAGGTCAGGTCGGGGCTACGCCCCGGCCGCTTTCAGGTTTTTTCAAATGAGTTGAGTCTGGCCAGTAGGGCGGAAGTATCCCATTGGCCGCCACCCATGGCCTGAACCTCGGCATAATACTGGTCGATGAGGGCTGTAACCGGCAGATTGCAGGCGATCTTAGATGCTTCTTTCAGAACAATGCCGAGATCTTTTCGCATCAGGTCTACTGCAAAGCCGTGCTCATATTCATCTCGCAGCATGGTTTCGTGACGATTTTCCATCTGCCAGCTCTGGGCGGCGCCTTTGGATATCACATCGATGACAGCCCGCGTATCCAGACCGGCTTTTTCTGAAAACCGGATAGCTTCTGCCAGACTCTGTATCAGCCCACAGATGGCAATCTGATTGACCATCTTGGTCCTCTGGCCATTACCAGGGCCGCCCAGCAGCCTTGCTGACCTGGCATAGCAGCCCAGTACTGGCTGTGCCGCTTCAAACGCTTCCGGAGAACCTCCGCACATTATGGTCAGGGCGCCATTCTGTGCACCCTGTTCCCCACCGGATACCGGAGCGTCGAGAAAATCCAGGCCCAGCGCTACGGCTTCCTGATGCAGTTGTTCTGCTACCTCTGCAGAGGCAGTGGTGTGGTCGATCACCAGAGAGCCTCTCTTGAGGAGGGTGAACAGGCCCTGGTCTCCCAGATAGAGCGCTTTGAGATCATCATCATTGCCGACACAGGAAATGATGACTTCGCTGTGCGCAGCATCGGCAGGGCGCTGCACAAATTTTCCACCATACTTTTCAACCCATTTCTCGCTTTTTGCGGGTGTGCGGTTATAAACCGTCATCTGGTGGTCATTGCCTGCCAGGTGTCCGGCCATTGGAAAGCCCATCACACCCAGGCCGATAAAGCAGATCTTTCGGGGTGGTTTTTTCTCCTGTTCCATTCCTGGTACCTGTACTGTAAGGGACAAAAAAGGCCGCAATTTGCGGCCTTTACGGGAAGAAGCGGTGATTACTTCTTGGGGTAATCCCGGCTGGTTGGGCCAGTATAGAGCTGTCTCGGACGCCCGATACGGTAGCTGCCGCCGATCATTTCGTTCCAGTGTGAGAACCAGCCAATGGTACGTGACATGGCAAAAATTACAGTGAACATAGAGATCGGAATACCAATGGCGCGCAGAATAATGCCGCTGTAGAAATCCACGTTCGGGTACAGCTTCTTCTCCGCAAAGTACGGGTCTTCCAGTGCAATCTGTTCCAGCTTGCGAGCAATCTTGAACAGGGGGTCATCTTCGCAGCCCAGTGCACTCAATACTTCGTCGCAAGTTTTCTTCATGACTTTGGCGCGCGGGTCAAAGTTCTTGTAAACCCGGTGTCCGAAGCCCATCAGGCGGAACGGGTCATTCTTGTCTTTGGCCTTTTGAATGAACTCGGGAATACGGCTTTCGTCACCGATTTCCAGGAGCATGGAAAGAACTGCTTCGTTGGCACCACCATGCGCAGGCCCCCACAGGGCCGCAATACCAGAGGCGATACAGGCGAAGGGGTTGGCACCCGAGGAGCCAGCCAGACGCACGGTAGAAGTTGAAGCGTTTTGTTCGTGGTCGGCATGCAGCAGGAAGATCCGGTCCATGGCTTTAGCCACAACAGGGTCTACTTCATACTTGTCACAAGGGGTGCCGAACATCATGTAAAGAAAGTTCGATGCATAGTCGAGGTCATTGCGCGGGTACATGAACGGCTGGCCGATCGAGTACTTGTAGCACATGGCGGCCAGAGTCGGCATTTTCGCCAGCAAGCGGAAGCAGGCAATTTCGCGGTGAGCTTCATCTGAGAAATCCATGCTGTCGTGGTAGAACGCAGAGAGTGCGCCCACTACGCCGCACATGACGGCCATCGGGTGTGCATCGCGACGGAAGCCATTGAAAAAGTGGTTCAGTTGCTCGTGAACCATGGTGTGATTCTTGACCGTACTGCGGAACCATTCGGCGCGCTCCGGTGTGGGAAGCTCTCCGTAAACCAGCAGATAGCAGGTCTCAAGGTAATCAGAGTGCTCGGCCAGTTGCTCGATCGGGTAACCACGGTGCAGCAGTACGCCGTTCGCTCCATCGATGTAAGTGATCTTGGATTCACAGGCGGCAGTAGAGACGAAGCCGGGGTCATAGGTAAAGAGCCCTTCGCCGACCAGACTGCGAACATCAACAACGTTTGGGCCGGTCGTCCCTTCGTAGATGGGTAATTCTATGGTTTTTCCGTCGACCGACAGTTTGGCGGTTTTCTCCGTCATGATTTTCTCCTGTATCTCATCAGGTTCGGAGCGACCCGAAACGGGTCGGCGAATTTCAAGAGCGCCTATCTTATAGGCACGCACACATTTTTTTAAGCCTTTTTCGTCATACAAGCGTAATCCAAATGTCTATTTCTGACAGGTTTGTAATTTATGAGGTGCATCACTATAATTCTTTCCCCGAAAAGACACCCCCCTCAGGAGGTGTCTGGCATGACCCAGGTCCTTTCTTCTAACTCGCCCTCCAAGGCCCTATCGAGTGTGAAAGCTGTGAACCGAAAAAGACCCGTAAACCTAGACTTATCCCAATTTCATTTTCCGCTGCCGGCTATAACTTCGATTCTTCACCGAATTTCCGGCGTCATCCTGTTTGTTGCAATCGCGTTTTTGCTGGCTGGTCTGGATGCCTCTTTGGAAAGTGAGCAATCCTTTAACGAGCTGATGGATACCATGAGCGGGTTCTTCCCGACCCTGATCCTGTGGGGAATCCTTTCAGCGCTGCTCTACCATCTGGTGGCAGGCGTCAAGCACCTTTTCATGGATGCCGGTATCGGTGAAACGCTGGAAGGCGGGCAGAAAGGTGCAAAAATCGTCATTGCAGTTTCAGTTGTTCTTATTCTGATAGCAGGAGTTTGGGTATGGTAACGAGCGTCACCAGCTTCGGGCGCAGTGGCGCCTACGATTGGATGGTTCAGCGGGTCTCTGCGGTTGTTCTGGCCGTGTATACGATCTGGCTGGTTGGTCTGACTTTTTTCTGTCCCATGGATTATGCGGGCTGGAGTGAGCTCTTCAGTCAGACCTGGGTGCGTATATTCTCCCTGATGGCGCTGATTGCGCTGGGTGCGCATGCCTGGATTGGTCTGTGGACCGTTACCACCGATTATCTCAAGAACGGTATCGTCCGTTTTCTGGCACAGGCAGCCGCCGGTGCTGTGATGTTTATCTACGCCATCTGGGGCGTGCAGATTCTTTGGGGGCTGTAAGACATGGCAAATGTTCGTACTTTAACTTATGACGCGATCGTGGTTGGTGGCGGTGGTTCCGGTATGCGTGCCGCCCTGCAGCTTGCCCAGTCGGGTCTGAAGACAGCCTGTATCACCAAAGTGTTTCCAACCCGTTCGCATACGGTTTCTGCGCAAGGTGGCATTACTTGCGCCATCGCCAGTGCGGATCCCAACGACGATTGGCGCTGGCACATGTATGACACTGTCAAGGGCTCTGATTACATCGGTGACCAGGACGCCATTGAGTATATGTGCTCTGTCGGGCCTCAGGCCGTATTCGAGCTCGAGCACATGGGGCTGCCATTCTCCCGGACTGAAACCGGGCGAATTTACCAGCGACCTTTCGGTGGACAGTCCAAGGATTTTGGTAAGGGCGGTCAGGCTGCACGGACTTGTGCGGCGGCAGACCGGACCGGTCACGCCTTGCTGCATACTCTGTATCAGTCCAACCTGCGCAATGGTACGACCTTCCTGAACGAGTGGTATGCCATTGACCTGGTGAAGAACCAGAAAGGGCAGATTGTGGGTGTCACCGCAATGTCCATCGAAGAGGGCGAAGTGGTGTTCATTCGTGCTCAGGCCACTGTTCTTGCGACTGGCGGTGCCGGCCGGATCTATGCGTCTACTACTAACGCTCTTATCAATACGGGTGATGGCATGGGTATGGCACTTCGTGCCGGCTATCCCGGACAGGACATGGAGATGTGGCAGTTCCACCCGACCGGTATCTATGGTGCGGGAACACTGGTAACTGAAGGTTGCCGGGGTGAGGGAGGATATCTGATCAACAGTGAGGGCGAGCGTTTCATGGAGCGTTATGCGCCTAATGCAAAGGATCTCGCCGGACGCGACGTGGTTGCCCGCTCAATGATTCTGGAAATTCTGGAGGGTCGCGGCTGTGGCCCCAACAAGGATCACGTCCTTCTGAAACTGGATCATCTGGGTGAGGAAACTCTGAACCTGCGTCTGCCGGGTATTTGTGAGCTTTCAAAGACCTTTGCTCATGTAGACCCGGTCAAAGAGCCGGTACCGGTTGTGCCAACCTGTCACTACATGATGGGTGGTATTCCGACCAATATCGGTGGCCAGGCACTGACCCAGGACAACACCGGGACTGACCAGATCATTGAAGGTCTGTTTGCCTGTGGTG
>JAUIAZ010000232.1 GCA_030427465.1 Gammaproteobacteria bacterium
GCGCAGTTCGATTTCCTGTCCGTCCGGATTGATGGTCTTGACCCGGCCGTCCTGCGGTTTGCGTTTTTCGGCAATATTCAGGCGCCCCAGAATTTTGAATCGACTGGTGACGGCAACCGCGACGTCAGCGGGTAACTCATAGACATTGTGCAGAACCCCGTCGATGCGGAAGCGGACATGGCCGATCTCGCGTCTGGGCTCAATGTGTATGTCACTGGCACGCTGGTCGAAAGCATATTGCAGCAGCCAGTCCACAATGTTGACGACATGCTGGTCATTCGCATCCGGGTTTTGCAGTTGCCCGATTCGCAGCAACTGCTCGAAATTACCTGCCCCCGCCGCTGACTTGCTTTGTCCGCTGCTGGCTTTGCTGACAGAAGCGGCCAGTCGGTAAAACTCGACGGTGAAGCGTCGCAGATCGGCCGGATTGATGATAACCCGGCGGATTTCCCGGCGGACCGCCTGGCGCAGATGCTCTTCCCAGTCGTTGATGAAAGGCTGGCAGCTGCCAACAACAACATAGTCCCGGTGATTCTCCAGTCCGAGAATCTGGTGCCTTTGGGCAAAGGCAAATGACATCATGCCGGCCACCACATGCGGATCCATTTTCAGCGGATCGAGCGGGTAATAAGGCTGACCGACTTCCTGGGCCAGCCATTCCGTAAGACTGTCCAGATCAAAAGCTTTGCCGTTCTTCAGATCAGTAAGGCCAGCCTGAACAATCTGCTCCAGCGGATGCTGGGCAGCTTGCTGTTTGTCCAGGCTCTGGTTGAGGAACGCTTCGCCTGCCGCCTTGTCCAGGCGGCCCAGGCGGATAAGCCGCTGGACCAGGTCTTTGCGATTGAGCAGGTCGCCGGATGCGGCGGGAGGTTTCTGTGTCATGGAACCGGTTTATCAGGCTACTTTTGTTTCAGTATAGCGCCGGATAAACAAGATAGAGGCTGAAAACAGCAGAATCAGGTTTGCGATCAGTAATCCGTTCAGCCAAGGTTGCTGGCCTGCGACAAAATCCACTACTGGCTCAAGAAAAAACAGGCAGAGTATAAAGCCGAGCCAGGCGTAGGCCCTTTTCTGGTTTTTCCACAACGAGGGAATGAACAGCAACAGCGGCAATACCTTGATGCCGAACACCAGATAAGCCGCGGCACCCTCGTTTTGCACCGCATGAATGGCGCTGAGTGTCTGCAGGATAATCAGTATCACAAAACTGCCCAGACACAGGGGTCTTATCCAGGCAGGGGTGGGTGCATCAGTCATTTCCGGGCTCCTGAGCAAGTTGGTGGGCGACTCTGGCCAGACGTTCTCCGAGAATGCGGGCCAGGCGCTTTTCATTGTCATCTGGTACGCGGGAAGAATGGGCACCAGACCAGTGGCTGGCACCATAGGGCGTTCCCCCGCTTTGGGTTCCAGCCAGCAAACCGTCTGACTGATAAGGGATACCCAGGTAGATCATGCCGTGGTGAATCAGGGGCAGTGCCATCGACAGCAGCGTGCTCTCCTGGCCGCCGTGCAGGCTGGACGTGCTGGTGAACACCACAAAGGGTTTGTCTGTCAGGGTGCCTGCCTGCCACAGTGCGCCGGTCTGATCGAGGAAGTACTTCAGGGGCGCAGCCATATTGCCAAAGCGGGTCGGAGAGCCCAGTGCCAGGCCGGAGCAACCGGCCAGGTCATCCACACTCGCGTAGACATCACCCTCTGCCGGAATGGCCGGCTGCGTGGCCTCATGATCCGCTGACACGGGCGGGACGCAGCGAATCCGGACATCAAAGGCCGTCTCTTTGGCGGCACCACGGGCAATCTGCGTGGCCATTTCCCGGGTAGCGCCACCGCGGCTGTAGTAAAGTACCAGCAGATAAGGACGCTCAGGCATCAGAGGTTCCCAGCAGGGCCTCAACGTTTTCCGGTGGGCGTCCGATGACTGCTTTTTCCCCGCGAACCACAATGGGGCGCTCAATCAGTGCCGGGTAGCGCAGCATGGCATCAATCAATTCATCTTCCGTTAGCTGGTCATCTGCCAGACGCAGGACCTTGTATGCCTCTTCCTTCCTGCGAATCAACTCGCGAGCAGAAATGCCGAGTTTACGAATCAGGGATTTCAGGGTGTCTTTGTCCGGCGGCGTGTCCAGGTAGCGAATCACTTCAGGCTCGAGACCGGCGTCTTCGATCAGCTTGAGGGTTTGACGGCTTTTGCTGCAGCGTGGATTGTGATAGATCGTAATCATAGGGAGCTTTCTTCGGAGTGGCTTCAGTCAGGGTTTTTCAGTTTCGGGTGTGCGGAGTGTAATGCAGAATGGTTAAAGCCTCTAGGGTTGTCCCGGTGCTCGGGTACCTGCTGGTGCTGCTGATTGGTCTCAGTCAGGTGAGTTGTGTTCAGGATGAGGGTATCCGGCTGTCGGACGGCAGCCTGCTGGCGGCAGAAGAACTGCGGGATCAGGCACTGATTGTGAATTATTGGGCGGAATGGTGCACGCCCTGCCGTGAGGAGATACCGGTTCTGAACGCCTTGCATCAGGAAAAGGGCGTTACAGTGCTGGGTGTGGATTTTGACCGGCATACTCAGGCAGAATTGGATCAGGTTATGGAACGGATGCAGATACGCTTTCCGCAGTTGGCCGACAGTCCGGAAACGCTGTGGCAGGCTGCGAGACCCAAAGGGCTCCCTCACACACTGCTGATTGTCGAGGGGCGCATCGTACGCGTGCTGGAAGGGCCGCAAACCCGCGAATCGCTGCTGGGCGAGCTTGGCAGCGTGACGGCGCAATGACAACATAAACCCTGTACCGGGTATCTGAGAAAACCCAGAGCTTCACAAAAAAGAGCAAAGAGACGAAAGCCTGAATATGACAAACCCCCGATTTGTGCATCTTCGCGTGCACTCCGATTACTCCCTGGTAGATGGCCTGGCACGGGTCAAGCCCCTGATCAAGCGGCTGCAGGAGCTCGGCATGCCGGCCGTGGGACTCACCGATCAGTCGAACCTGTGCGGCCTGGTCAAGTTCTACAAGGCCGCCACGGGTGCGGGAATCAAACCGATTGCGGGGGCGGATCTCTGGGTACTCAACGAGGAAGAACCCGAACGTCCTTTTCGGTTGACCCTGCTGGTGCGTAATCAAACCGGGTACCGTAATCTGACCGAGCTGATTTCGCGGGCCTACACTGAAGGGCAGTCGGGTGGACGTGTCGAAGTTCGCCGTGAGTGGGTGGCCGAAGCGGCAGAAGGCCTGATTGCGCTCTCGGGTGCCACGCTGGGGGATGTCGGCCAGGCACTGCTGGCGGACAAAGCCGACCTCGCGGGCCAGCGCCTGTCGGAATGGATGGCGGTGTTCCCCGGCAGCTACTACCTGGAATTGCAGCGGACCAGTCGCCCCGGCGATGAAGCCTGCGTGCATGAATCTGTGAAACTGGCTGCCAGCACCGGATGCCCGGTGGTCGCGACCAACGATGTACATTTTATTCATCCCGAAGACTTTGAGGCGCATGAGGCCCGGGTCTGTATTCACGACAGTAACACCCTGGATGATCCGAGGCGCAAGCGCCGCTTCAGCGAGGTGCAGTACCTGCGCTCGGAAGAAGAAATGCTGGCACTGTTCGAGGACATTCCCGAAGCCCTTGAGAACTCCGTGGAAATCGCGCGGCGCTGTAACCTGGAATTGCGTCTGGGCAAGTATTTTTTGCCGAACTACCCGATTCCGGCCAATCTGACTCTGGATCAGTACTTCACCCAGCTATGTGAGGAAGGACTGAACCAGCGCTTGTCGGTGCTGCTGGATCCCGAGGGGCCGGACTACGCTGAGCAGCGCAAAGCCTACGATGACCGGCTGAAATTTGAACTGCAGATCATCATCCAGATGGGTTTTCCCGGCTACTTCCTCATCGTCATGGACTTTATCCGCTGGGCCAAGAATAACGGCGTTCCCGTTGGGCCGGGGCGGGGTTCGGGTGCAGGCTCGCTGGTGGCCTATGTCCTCGAGATTACCGATCTGGACCCACTCGCTTACGACCTGCTGTTCGAACGATTCCTGAACCCGGAACGGGTATCCATGCCCGACTTTGACGTCGACTTCTGTATGGACGGCCGCGACCGGGTCATCAGTTATGTTGCCGATACCTATGGTCGTGAAGCGGTATCGCAGATCATCACCTTCGGCACCATGGCGGCGAAGGCAGTGGTTCGTGACGTCGCGCGGGTGCAGGGCAAGCCCTACAGCCTCGGTGACCGTCTTTCCAAACTGATTCCTTTCGAAGTCGGCATGACGCTGGCCAAGGCCCACGAGCAGGAAGAGCCTTTGCGGGAATACCTCGAGAACGATGAAGAGGCCATGGATGTCTGGGAAATGGCCGTCAAACTCGAAGGTGTCACGCGTAACGTGGGCAAGCACGCCGGGGGCGTGGTGATTGCTCCAACCAAGCTCACCGATTTTGCGCCACTCTACTGTGACGAAACCGGCGGCGGACTGGTGACCCAGTATGACAAGGACGACGTGGAAGCAGCGGGTCTGGTCAAATTCGACTTCCTGGGGCTGCGAACCCTGACCATCGTCGACTGGGCGGTTGAAATGATCAACCAGCGTCATCCTGATGCCGAGCCCGTCGATATCACCCGGATTCCGCTGGATGACACAGCAACCTATGATCTGTTGAAACGGGCAGAGACCACGGCGGTATTCCAGCTGGAAAGTCGCGGGATGAAAGACTTGATCCGGCGTCTGCTGCCTGACTGCTTCGAAGACATCATTGCCCTGGTGGCCCTGTTCCGGCCGGGACCACTGCAGTCCGGGATGGTGGATGACTTTATCAATCGTAAGCACGGACGCGCCAAGCTCGCTTTCCCTCATCCCGACTTCCAGCATGAGAGCCTGCAGCCGGTATTGCAGCCCACCTACGGGATCATTCTGTACCAGGAGCAGGTCATGCAGATCGCCCAGGTGATGGCAGGCTACACTCTTGGTGGCGCTGACTTGCTACGCCGCGCCATGGGTAAGAAAAAACCCGAAGAAATGGCCAAGCAGAAAGAAATTTTTCTCGACGGTTCGGTCAAAAACAACATTGACCAGGAGCTCGCCGAGAAGATATTCGACCTGGTGGAAAAGTTCGCGGGCTACGGTTTCAACAAATCGCACTCGGCGGCCTACGCCCTGGTTTCCTATCAGACTGCCTGGCTCAAGGTGCATCACCCCTCGGAGTTCATGGCGGCGGTGCTGACTGCGGATATGCAAAATACCGACAAGGTGGTGACGCAGATTGAAGAGTGTCGGCGCATGGGCCTGGAGCTGGTCCTGCCGGATGTGAATGCGAGTGAATATACCTTCACCGTGGATGCCGGAGGCCGCATCATTTACGGACTGGGTGCTGTCAAAGGTCTGGGTGAAGGCCCGGTCAGCAGTATTCTTGAAGCCCGTCGTGCAGGTGGACCCTTCAGCGATCTGTTCGATTTCTGTCAGCGCGTCGATTTACGCAAGGTCAACAAGCGGGCGCTGGAAGCCTTGATCCGCTGTGGCGCACTGGACAGCATAGGACCAGGTCGCGCCCGACTGGAGGCCTCCATTCCCGAGGCTGTACAACGGGCTGAGCAGGCTGCACGGGATGCCAATGTCGGTATTACAGACCTGTTCGGTACGGTCGTGGCTCCCGAGGAAACGGACCCTTACGAGGCCACCTCACAGGTACGCGAGTGGCCTGACAAGGAAAGACTGCGCATGGAAAAGGAGACGCTGGGTCTGTATGTGACCGGCCATCCTTTCGATGCCTATGAGGCAGAAGTCAGGCGCTTTGCCCCGACCGCTATCCGCGACC
>JAUIAZ010000233.1 GCA_030427465.1 Gammaproteobacteria bacterium
ATGGTCTGGAACGGATCGGCACCCAGGTTCTGCTGGCGTTTCTGAAACGCTTTCTGCAACGGCTTACCTGGGACCACTGCCTGCAGGCGGAGTTGACCCAGTTACAATTGTTCCTGATTCCTGCGGTAAATCCTTCCGGCATGCTGCGGCACACTCGCTCCAATGGCAACGGCGTCGACCTGATGCGGAATGCGCCACTGGACGCAGAAGACAAGGTCCCGCCTCTGCTCGGGGGGCATCGTTTCAGCACCCGGCTGCCCTGGTACCGCGGAAACAATCGCCGTATGGAGCCCGAAGCCCTGGCTCTGTGTCAGTTTGTCCGCAAGAATCTGTTCAGCGCCCCTTTCAGTCTGGTGCTCGACTGCCACTCCGGCTTCGGCCTGAATGACCAGTTATGGTTTCCCTATGCCTACAGCAAACGTCCGATGGCACATCTGGCAGAAATTCACGCACTCAAAGAGCTGCTGCAAGCCTCCTACCCACAGCATTTTTATGTGTTTGAACCTCAGAACCTGAATTACGGAACGCATGGTGACCTGTGGGACTACCTCTATCTCGAAAGTCTCGGGCATACCCGGCCTTTTCTGCCTCTGACTCTGGAAATGGGTTCCTGGGCCTGGATCCGCAAGAATCCGTTTCAGATGGCCCGGCTTGCCGGCTTCTTCCACCCGATCATGCCGCATCGTCTGAAACGGGTTCTCCGGCGGCATCTGCTGCTTCTGGATTTTCTGGTGGCGGCCGTGCGTTCTCATGAAGCCTGGTTGCCTGCCAGTGTCCAGAAACGACGCTTCCATGAGCAGCAGGCGCTGAGGGACTGGTATGCCTCCGGCAGTTGAGCTGAATCCGATATTGCTGCTAAGGGGCTGGATGCGTGATGCCCGCCACTGGGAGACCTTTCCTGGCAGGCTGGAACAAGCGCTGCAGCAGTCCGGCCTTCAGAGTGAGGTGCTGTGTCCGGATCTGCCCGGCAATGGCAGCCGCTTCCGGGAAACCAGCCCGGCCCGGATCGAGGAAATGGTTCAGGATTATCGCCACAAAATCGGCCACGGCCCTTTCATCCTGGTCGGCCTGAGCATGGGGGGCATGATCGCGAGTGCCTGGGCCCAGCGCTACCCTTCAGAAGTCCGTCAATTGTTTCTCATCAATAGCAGCATGCAACCTTTCGCCAAACCCTGGGAGCGCCTGCGCCCCCGCGTCTGGCCACGACTTCTGACCCACCTGAAAAGTCCTGCAGAGAAACGCGAGCGCCTGATCCAGAACCTGACGCTGTCGCCACAGAATCGCAGTGAGGAACGCCTCAAGCGCTGGGTGGACTGGAGTGAGAGTCATCCGGTATCCACATCCAGCACACTCAATCAGCTCCGGGCTGCGGCCCGCTTCCATGCCCGTAAAACCCCGCCTGACTGCCCGACCACCATTATCTCGGGCGAGCAGGATCAGCTGGTCAACCCGGTCTGCAGTCATCGTCTGGCCAGGGCCTGGAACGCCGGATATGAGCGGCATCCGGAAGCGGGTCATGACCTGCCACTGGAAGCCCCCGAATGGCTTTCGCAAACTCTTGTAAAAAAGATCCGTGAATTCCCCTAAACGTGCCATGTCCGATAGTTTAATTTTTGTGTCAGTGTATAATTCCGCCCGACTAATTGCTGGACAATCTATCAAGGACGGAAATTGACATGAAACGTGTAAACATCCTCGATGCCTCCTGGCTGGCCGTCGAGACTGACGATACGCCAATGCACGTGGCGAACCTGCAGATCTTCTCACTGCCTGCCAATGCGAGCCCGACATTTCTGCGCGACCTGGTCGCCACCATGAAATCTGCATCGGATGTGGTCCCCCCCTGGAACCTGAAGCTGGCCTACCCCGGCCGGATCGGACGCACGCTCAAGCCCGCCTGGATTTTCGACAAGGACATCGATCTGGATTATCACGTCAGACATTCGGCGCTGCCGACACCGGGTGGCGAGCGTGAACTCGGCGTCCTGGTATCACGCCTGCACAGCAACCCGCTCGATTTCAAGCGCCCGCTGTGGGAATGCCACGTCATCGAAGGCCTGGAAAACAACCGCTTTGCCTTGTACACCAAGATGCATCACAGCCTGATTGACGGCATCAGCGGCGTCAGACTGGCCCAACGGATTCTCTCCGATGACCCCAATGACCTGAACATGCTGGCCCCGTGGTCAGTTGGCCCGAAGCGCCGCCCCCTGGGGTTAGGCTCTGACCAGGTTCCGACCATGCAGGGTGCCATGCTGCATGCTGTGGATGCGCTGAAAAAACAGCTCGGCAGTGTCACCAGTCTCGCCGGTGCTCTTGGCCGCCTGGCGCTCAAGGGCGGCACGGCCGAAGGCGAGCTTGCCGCACCGTTTGTCGGCCCGATGTCGATTATAAACCACCGGGTGACCGGACAGCGCCGGTTTGCGACCCAGCAGTACGATCTGGAACGGGTCAAGGCCATCGCGCATACCTGCAACGCCTCCCTGAACGACATTGTTCTCTATCTTTGCGGCACTGCCATGCGTCGCTTCCTGCTTGAACTGGACGCACTGCCGGACGAGCCGCTGACAGCTGGCATTCCGGTCAACATTCGCCCGGCTGATGATGACGGAACCGGTACCGCTATCAGCTTCATGATCGCCAGTCTGGCCACCAACGAGGCCGATCCTGCCAAGCGCCTGCAAAGCATCCAGGAATCTACCAAGGTAGCCAAGGAGCATTTGCAGAGCCTGCCCCGAAACGTGCTCAACCAGTACACCATGCTGTTGATGTCACCCTATATCGCGCAGCTGCTGACCGATCTGGGCGGACGCATGAGACCGGCCTTCAACATCACGATCTCGAATGTGCCAGGTCCGGACCATCCACTGTACTTCAACGGCGCCCGGCTTGAAGCCATGTACCCGGTGTCCCTGATTGCTCATGGTGGGGCACTGAATATCACCTGCCTGAGCTATGCCGGCTCACTCAACTTCGGCTACACCGGGTGCCGTGACACTTTGCCAAGCATGCAGAATCTGGCGGTATACAGTGGTGAGGCACTCGATGATCTGGAAAAGCAGGTGATGAAGAAGAAGCCTGCCCGACGTCGCCGCAGTTCCTGACCCGGCACTGAATGGCTGCCTGTTCCGGCCGCGAGTTGGAAGCACTGTTTGCGCAGTGCTTCCTCTCCCGCTTCAATACCCGGCTCATCGGGGGCGCTGACGAACCGTTCTACGCCCCCGCCCCAGAGCCGGGGCAACCGCACCAGCTCTTCTACCGCCTGGACTATGTGCGCAGCGCACTGCATGAGATTGCGCACTGGTGCATCGCGGGCCCGCAAAGACGGGAACTTCCGGACTTCGGTTACTGGTATGAAGCCGATGGCCGCGATGCGCGGCAGCAGGCAGCCTTTTTTCAGGTCGAAGTCAGGCCGCAGGCTCTGGAGGCGCTCTTTTGTGAGGCAGCCTGTCTGCCATTCGAAGTGTCGGTGGATAATCTTGACGGCAGCGCTATTGAGGAAGACATCATGAAGTTCCGGTCAAGCGTCCGGCAACAGGCCGCGCTGTATCGCGACAGCGCCCCTGAACGCGCCCGTCTCTGGATAGACGCCCTGCAGTCGCATTTTTCCTGATTCTGCTCCTGCTCCTTTTAACAACTCTCAATTTGATGCGCCGGCACAGTCTGGCTTCGGCGACTTGAACTATCCTGAGAGGACATCGTTAATTAACGAGCGTCCGTATGTCCACTCTTGCAGAACTTGCACAACAAACTTATACCCCACATGGTTACTGCCTGCTGTGGCAACCTGAGGTTGTCTGGCTGAACGTTGTTTCAGACGGCCTTATCGCAGCCGCCTACTTCTCGATTCCTTTTCTCATTTACTATTTTGTCAGAATGCGGAAGGATCTGCGGTTCACTGGCATTTTCCATCTTTTCTCAGCGTTCATCCTGCTTTGCGGTGTGACCCACCTTTTTTCTATTGTCAACATATGGGACCCGGTCTACTTTGCACACGGCTTGCTGAAAGCAGCAACTGGCCTGGTTTCGGTGACCACAGCCATTATCCTTTACCGGCTGATACCTAAAGCCCTGGCTCTGCCTGGTCCCGAGGATATGGCGCGCGAACAGGCCCGGGTTGCGGAAGAGCGCCGCCAGCGCCTGGAACTGGAAGCCCTGCACGAACGGGATGTGCTGCTGGAACTTGCCCTGAAAGCCGCACCGGGTGGCCTTCTGATGGTGGATGAATCGCTGCGGGTACATTTGACCAACGAGCGTGTCTGCCAATTGCTGGGCTTGCCGGCGTCCGAAGTCATTGGCAGCCCGCTGCAGAACCTGATCCGGGTTCCTGCCGGTTCAGACACCGAAGATCGCCTGCACCGGTTCCTGAAGCCTACTGAAGCGGATGCCGGGCATTCCAGCACCCTGTCAATCCAGGCCGAATTGCGTGCCAGCGATGACACTTTAAAGCCGGTCGAACTGACTTTCCGGAAATCACCCGAAATCGGCCAGGCCTTTGTGATTCTTGCCATTGCAGATCTGGCAGAAAGGAATCAGGTTGAGCAGGAATTGCGTCAGATGCAGCGTCGCTATGACCGGATCATCAGTGGCAGTCAGAATGCCGCCTGGGAATGGAACCTCAAGACTGGTGACCTGTGGTGGTCCCCTAACCTGAATCCCCTCATCGGCAGGGCGGCTTCCGCCTCCCAGACAGTCGAGGCCTGGGTAGAAACCATCCACCCGGATTTCAGGGAGCGCGTCAGAACGCATCTGGAGACACATCTCCGGGAAGGGTCTGCCTACAATATCGAGTTTCTGGGCCAGGGGCAGGACGGGACCTATCGCTGGTTCAACTCCAGAGGACAGACCCAGCGGGACAGCGCAGGCAATCCGCACATCATGTCAGGCATTCTGTCTGATATTCATGAGAGCAAGATGCTGGCAGAAGATTTGCGCTGGCAACAACAGGCCATGGAAAGCCTGAGCGAAGCAAGCGCCAGCGGTCTGATGTTGCTGCGGCCCCATTCTGGTGACTGGCAGATACAGTTCTGCAACCCCGAAATTGGCGAGATACTGAAAGTCGGTCGTAGCAGCCTTCTGGGGCTGACACTGCAGGAAGCGGAGCCTCATTGTGAAGACTCAGAAAACCTGCTCGCCCTGCGCGGTATGCTGGTTGAGCTTGCCGATGAAGCTGCCGCCAGCGACAACCTGAGGGATTATCACGGCTGTTGGTGGAAAATAACGCTGAAACACTGGCAGAACGAAAAAGTGTCTGACACGAGTTATGTCGTGGTTACCGCCACAGATATCTCTGACCTTAAACAAATCGAGGAGAATCTGGCCCGCCTCTTGGCGGATCGGACTTCCCTGTTCAACGAAGTACATCACCGGGTAAAAAATAACCTGCAAGTGATCTCCTCCCTGATTGATATACAGGGGCGCCAGTCTGAGCCGGCCGAGCGCGCGCGCTATGAGGAACTGAGTCAGCGAGTCCGGGCGATGAGCCTGATTCACGAGTTGCTTTATCAGCAGGAAGAGTACAGTGAGATTCCTCTGAAAACTTATATGGAACAGCTGATTCAACTGGTGGTTCGCAGCAGTGAAACGGGCGAGCGGGTGGAATGGTCCATCAGCGGTGAGACAGGCAAGATCAGGATTCCGCTGCAGCGTATGGTGCCTTTGGGCCTGCTCTTGTGTGAGGTGATCACCAATGCCTGCAAGTACGCTTTTGCCAATCGTCGGGGACGCCTGGAAGTTAGTCTGGAGCAAAGCCGGGGCCAGCTTCGTATCAAGGTGTGCGATGACGGGCCC
>JAUIAZ010000234.1 GCA_030427465.1 Gammaproteobacteria bacterium
CGCCTGCTTGAAAAACACGACCTATCGGTAACCACTGCCGAATCAGGCATACAGGCACTCGACCTCTTGCAGAACGACATTCCCGATGTCATTTTCATGGACCATCTGATGCCCGAGCTGGATGGCTTTGAAACTACCCAGCGCATCAAGGGGGATCCGCGCACGGGGCATACCCCAGTCATCATGTGTAGCGGCAAGGAAGGTGTCGACAACTACGAAGAACAGGCCATTGCAATCGGTGCCTGCGGCATTCTCTCTAAGCCGCCGCAACCCGACAAGCTGGTGGAGGCTCTGGGCAAAGCTGAAAATGCCCGGCAATCGGCACTCTCCGGTCAGACTGCAGCGACCGCAGCAGCGATGCCTGCCGAACAGCCAGCCCCATCTGCGGCTGTGCCCGCAGAGATGGAAGCGCTACTCGACCGGATCAGCGCACTGGAGCAGAAAGCCCCTGTGGAACTGCCTTCTTTTGATGGCTTTTCCAGCTCCCTTTCCCGGCTCGAAGAAGAGTTGGCGGGGTTTGCTTCCGGGCACAAGGATCTGCTGGCATCCCTGCAGGCCCAGTCCCAACGATTACAGTCGCTGGAGCAATCGGTAGAAGCCCAATCGTCTGCTCAGGCTGATCAGGAGCCGGCTGCCGCCGTAGACGAAGTTGCCCTGGCCTCACGCATCACCCGGGATGTCGAGAACACCCTGACACCGATCATTGAAGGTGAACTGAAAACACTCGAAGAGCGTGTGATGCAGGCCGTGGATGAAGCCATCAGCGAATCCAAGCGTGAGCTCGATGAACATCTGCAGAATGCCATGCCGGCCCAGACCGAAGCCACACCGGCAGAGACCCCAGCGTCCACTGTAACGGACCCTGAAACCCTTGCACTGCAGATCCTGCCCTCTTTAAGAACTGAGTGGGAGCAGGATATCCAGCGACTGGTGACCGACCAGGTCAGCCTGGCTGCCAGCCAGCAGCAATCGGCGCTGGAGGATCTGCAGGCTTCCTGGAACCAGAAATTCGAGGAAAATGCCGCCGTACCTGTTGTTGGCGCCGAACCGGGAATTCCACCCGATGTGGCAACCCACAGTATGGTGGATGACCGCGTAGCGCAATTGGAAGCCCGCCTGACTGAGCGCCTGGAAGCCATCGAGAGTGCCGAACCGGCAGATGTCGGAGCTGCCGAGCCGCAAAGCATTGATACGTCGGCGTTGATCAACACCGTCATGGATGCAGTACGGGAACAACTGGATAGCCAGGACCGCCAGATAGCAGAGCTGCGTGCAGCGCTGGCTGAATCCGGCGGGCAGACAGTTGCAAGCGAAGGGGATGCCAGCATGGTCACCGAACTGCCCTCAACAGGATCGTCCGCTCCGGCTGAGTCTACCGGCGGAGGCTTCCCGGTGATAGGATTGGTAGCCCTGATTGCGGCGGTAATTGCCCTGGCCAAATCCTTCCAGTTATTCTGAATGACGCAAAAAAGCAAAGACAGACTGTTTGACGAATTGGGCGCCGGAAAGGCGCCCTTTCGTTTTGACGAGCGGGTCGCTCAGGTTTTTCCGGACATGATCAACCGCTCGGTGCCCGGCTACGGGCTGATGCTGGAGATGATCCGGGTTCTGACAAGCCGCTACGCAATCCCCGAAACCCGACTCTATGATCTGGGCTGTTCGCTCGGCGCCTCGACACTGGCCATGCGACATGCCCTACCGGATAAAAACTATACGCTGATTGGCGTGGATAACTCGGAGGCCATGATTGAGCGCTGTCGGATCAACGTCCAGCGTGATACGCACCCTGCGCCAGTCAGCCTTTTGTGTGATGACCTGACCACAGTGGATATCCGGCAGGCTTCGGTAGTGACCATGAACTTTACGCTCCAGTTCATTGCTCGAGCCAAACGCAGGGAGTTGCTGGAGCGTATCAGCCACGGCCTGGCAGCCGGGGGTGCCCTGATTCTTTCGGAAAAGCTGGATTTCGACTCGCCGGAGGAAAACCAGCGCCTGCGTGACTTACACCATGACTTCAAGCGCAGCCAGGGCTATACCGACCTGGAAATATCGGAAAAACGGAATGCCCTGGAGGACGTCCTGGTACCTGAAACATTCGACGTTCACCGCGAGCGCTTGCTGGCAGCCGGTTTTTCTTCCGTGACTTTATGGTTTCAATGTTTTAACTTCTGCTCGATTCTGGCGATCCGATGAACCGCGCGACATGATATCTTTCGAAAGTTTCTTTGACTGCTACCGGGATTCTCCCCTTGGAAGTGAGGAAGAAACCCTCCGGGCTTTGCTGCAAAAACGCTATTACAAGAAGAATCATGGTGACCTGCCAGCCTGGCAGGCTTGCCTGGATACCTTGCCTGATCTGCAGACGAGCGCCATGAGTCTGGATGAAGACACGCTGTCTGTAGGCTCTCCGGCTGACATCAGTACGGCCCAGCACGAAACACTTCTTCATGCACTTGAGGGCCTGCATCCCTGGCGAAAAGGACCTTTCAACTTTTTTGGCATACAGATAGACACTGAATGGCGCTCGGACTGGAAGTGGAATCGTATTGCCCCTCATATTGAGCCACTGCATGGCCGCACAGTTCTGGATGTCGGTTGCGGGAGTGGCTACCATTGCTGGCGCATGCGGGGTGCTGGTGCCAGACGGGTACTGGGAATCGATACCTCGCTGAAGTTTCTCTATCAGTTCGAGGCATTCCGGCGCTACCTGCCGGAGCAGCAAAATGTACACTATCTGCCCATTGCCTGTGAAAACCTGCCAGCCAACCTGCGCATGTTCGATACCGTTTTTTCAATGGGAGTGCTTTACCACAGACGCTCCCCCTTCGATCATATCGAGGAGCTGAAACAGGCCCTGCGCCCCGGAGGACAACTGGTTCTCGAAACACTGGTGGTGCCGGGAGACGAGCACACCGTACTCTGCCCCATCGACCGTTATGCCCAGATGCGTAATGTCTGGACGATTCCTTCTGTTCACGCCCTGAAGGGCTGGCTGCTAAAAATGGGGTTCACGGATGTCTGCGTGGCAGACATCAACACAACCACCTCAGATGAGCAACGACGCACCCCCTGGATGCGCTTCCTGTCATTGCGTGATTTCCTGTCACCCGAGGATCCGACACGCACCATTGAAGGCCATCCGGCTCCCACGCGTGCCACGCTGATTGCCCACAAACCGTTCTAGCTCCGGTTAGCGCCTTCAAAGACCCAGCCTGGACCCAAGTTTTTCAAGGCTGCCCTGGAGATGACGCAGAAAGCTGACAAGGGTCTCTGTTTCGCTCAGACCTTTGTTCAACAGGGATTCGAAGTAGGCCTCCTGCTCTTCGTTGAGGTCCAGAAAGTGCAGACTGCTGTGGATCTCAGGCAAGGTCAGTTGCAGGCCTGACAGAGCCTGCATCACACGACTGTCATCCCGGCCAAAGTTCGCATGCACATCTGTCAGGATGGTCTTCAGCTCTTCAAAGAGCAAGCGGATCAGGTCATTGCGGCGAATGGCCTGACAGGATGACTGCAGCCCCTCGATCACAACTGCAACCAGATCCTTGTAGCGCCCATAGGCAAGATCATCTTCGACCGGCATGTTCTTGACCAGAAAAGAAACCAGCTGATCGTTGACCAGGGTTCGCGCCCCGAAATGGTAGAGCCGGCCACTATCTTTCAAGGCCTCGTAGAGGTTGATCTCAGTGTCACTGGCCTCTTTCCCCGGAGCTACCCAAGTGACCTTCTGCCCGACACGAACCTGGATAGAAGCATTGAGGCTGAACTGTGCCATCACTGAAAAGAAGGCTTCGGCCAGTTGTTCCTGCGTTGTACAGGTGATGATCTGACGGAAGAAACCCACCACAGCGCCATACATGGCCGATTCCGTCATGGATTGCAGGGCCAGGCTCTGGGCCTGCTGGCTGGATTCAGACAGATCCCGGAGGTCTCCCCGCAAGCGCAGCAGGCTGTTCAGACGCAGTGTCAGGTCATCCCCTGACAAAGGCTTGGCCAGCACTTCGTCCGCGCCATGTTCGAATGCGCGACTGCGATCCTCGGGATCATTGACTGTCGTCGCCAGCAGAATGACACTCTGCCTGACGGCCTCAAGCTCCCGCAACTGGCGGCACAAAGGCAACACATCAGCATCGGGCAGGTCACTGTCCAGCAGAATCACAGCCGGCTGTGAAGCCTGGCAGAACTCAAGCGCGTCGGCCGCCGTTTCACTGATATCCACATCGAAGCCGGTCTGCAGCAGCGACTTTACCGACTCGATAAACACCGGCTCATCAGCCACGGTTAACAACAGGGGTTTGCTCATAGGACTTTCCCGGATGACCACTGCTTTCAGTGTAGACCATCGTCCTCGGACGACGACCGGTCAAGCAGGCGGACTTCCAGTGGCTTGAGGGTATCCAGGTGCACATCCCGCTGCGGGAAGGCTATCACAATACCGGCCTCGTTCAGCCGCTTGTAGATATCCGTATGCAGTGCGGAGATCGTCGGCAACCGGTGTTCCAGCAGCGAAACATAGCAACGGACATTCAGAATCAGCGCATTGTCGCCGAGGCTTTCGAAGAATACCGAGGCGGCGGGTTCCTCCAGAACCTGCGGGTGGTTTTTCACCACCTCCGCAATCAGGTCCAGGGCTTTTTCTACGTCAGAGCCATAGGCTATACCCACAGGCAGGAAGATCCGGGTCGTAGAATCTGACAGCGTCCAGTTCAGCAGACGACCCGTAATAAACTCCTTGTTTGGCACGAGCAGTTCTTTCTGGTCCCAGTTCCGTATGGTGGTAGCCCGGATCTTGATTTTGGTCACCACTCCGTCAGTATCCCCAACGGTCACTACATCCCCGACCCGAATGGGGCGTTCGAAAAGGATAATCAGGCCACTGATAAAGTTCGCCACGATCTCCTGTAGACCGAAACCGATACCCACACTCAGGGCCGCGGCCATCCACTGTATCTGTGACCAGTTTGCACCCAGACTGCCAAAAGTCATCAGGATCCCGGCTGCCACAATGACATAACCACTCAGCGTCTTGATGGTATACAAACCGCCGGAACTCAGACTCAACCGGTGCATCAGAATAAACTCAAGCAGTGCAGGCAAGCGTCTGGCGGCCAGGAAGGTGATGACAATGATTAGCAGGGAAGCCAGCAGATCCAGAACAGTGACAGGCTGCAGAACCGTTTCGCCTTCGATCGTTGAGGTCTGCTGCCAGAGGGCATAATCTTCCAGGACACCCAGCGCGGGCAGAATTTCTGACCAGGTCCACAGGAACAAGGCAACGCCAGACAGGATGAGCGCCGTGGCCAACAGCTCGCGAGCACCCTTGCTGACGGCTTCCAGGTCGAGCTCAGGCTCCTCCTGTACTTCCTGTGACTCAGACACATCTTTCTCCGCAGCTTCTCCCGATTTTTCTTCGAGCGCCTTCTGACGCAAAGCGGCCCGCTTTTCCAGAGCCTTGCGGTAAGCTACCCGGCGCTGCGCCAACAGCAACCAGCGGATAACCAGATAGAAAAGTGAAACCAGAACCAGTAACAGGAGGAAGGTTTCTATCAGTCGGGAGATCAGGGTACCTGCCGTGTAAAGATAACCGGATAATGCGGCACCCCCGAGCACCAGGGTAATGCCAATCAGAAAGAAGCGCAGACCTTTGACTGACCAGTGCCATTCACGGGTGTCGGATTCCATAAACCGGTTCAGTACCGGCAAAGTAGACCATGCGATACTGACCATAAGAACGGCAATAACCAGGTGTGGTAACCCTCCCCGGATACTGCCAAAA
>JAUIAZ010000235.1 GCA_030427465.1 Gammaproteobacteria bacterium
GCCCAAGGTGCTGGAGCAGTTGTCTGACAGCGGATTGCAGGTGCACAGAATGCCGCCGTCAACCAGCCTGGAAGGGGTCTACCAGGTGCTTGCCCGCTTGGGGGATCTGCTGGACCGACCGCAGGCAGCCTCGGCCTTGCTTGCCCGGCTGAAACAGCAGGAATCCACATTGGGTGCCGAGCGCGATCGCCTCGATCAGCCACCGCGGGTGCTCTTCTTCATGCAGCATGGGGGCGGTAGCCCGATGGTAGCCGGGCGCGATACCGCTGCTGACAGCATTCTCACCCTCAGTGGGGCCATCAATGCGGCAGAAGGGTTCAGTGGCTACAAGCCGCTGACTCCGGAAGCCATGGTGCAGGCGCAGCCGGACTTCATCCTCACCACGGAGCAGGGGTTGCAACAACTGGGGGGCGTGAGTGCCATTCAGCAGCTACCGGGTGTCAGTCTGGTTCCCGGTGGCCAGACAGATCGCATTGTCGCCATGGATACACTGCTGTTGCTGGGCTTCGGGCCACGAACACTGGAGGCGGCCCTGCAGCTGAACCAGCATTGGCAGGGGTTCCGGTCCTGACTATGGAAGCCACAAGTACAAGGCGGGTCATTGTCTGGCCCGGCCTGCTGACTCTGCTGGTCGTGGCGCTGGCCATGAGCCTGGCAGCCGGGGCCTATTCGGTGGACTGGCACCTGCTCTGGGCCAACTGGCTGAGCGGTGCCGGCAGCCTGGACTGGGCCGTGATCATGGATGTGCGTTTACCGCGCGCTTTGCTGGCGGCGCTGGTCGGCAGCACCTTGGCTGTCTGTGGGGCGGCCTTGCAGGGTCTGTTCCGTAATCCACTGGCGGACCCGGGCCTGATTGGTGTCTCCAGTGGCGCTGGTCTGGCGGTGGCCATCGGCATCGTGCTGTTTCCGGCAACTACACTGGCCGGGCTCTACACGCTCTCTGTGTTTGCCTTCGCCGGCAGCCTGCTGACAAGTGCCCTGGTGTTCGTGATCGGTCGCAACGGGCCGACGGTCGACACCGCAACCCTGATCCTGGCCGGCATTGCCATCAATGCCCTGGTCGGGGCGGTCGTCGGCGTACTCACCTACATCAGTACCGACGAGCAACTGCGCACACTGACCTTCTGGACCATGGGCAGTTTCGGCGGGGCGCTGTGGCCGGCGGTAGGGGTCTGCTTCACGCTGACACTGCCGGTCGTGATCTGGCTGATTGCCAAATCCCGCGACCTCAACCGCCTGCTTCTGGGCGAAGAAGAAGCCCGGTATCAGGGTACCGACACGCGGCGGATCCAGTGGCAGATTCTGTTGCTGGTGGCTCTGGGGGTGGGGGCCTGCGTGGCGTTTTCCG
The DNA here is from genome assembly GCA_030427465.1 of Gammaproteobacteria bacterium. Classification (GTDB taxonomy): domain Bacteria; phylum Pseudomonadota; class Gammaproteobacteria; order Pseudomonadales; family Oleiphilaceae; genus JADJWY01. The sequence goes on from JAUIAZ010000235.1 coordinate 1,349, forward strand.
GGATCATCGGTTTTGTCGGCCTGGTGGTTCCGCACTTACTGCGGCTCTTCCTGACAGCAGATCACCGGCAACTCATGCCACTGTCGGCCATCCTGGGGGCCGCCTTGTGTCTGGTTGCCGATACCTTCGCCCGCACGGCCGTCGCGCCGGCGGAGATGCCGGTCGGTATTGTCACCAGCCTGATCGGCGGGCCCTTTTTTCTCTGGCTTTTACTGAATCAGCGTTGGCGGAGCCCCTCATGATTACTCTGGAAAATGTGTCGCTGCAACGTAACCGCAAGCAGATTCTGCAACCGCTCAGCGCGACCCTCCGGCCCGGCACACTGACCGTGCTCATCGGCCCCAACGGCGCGGGGAAATCCAGCTTGCTGAAGCTCATGGCCGGCACGCTGCGCCCGGACAGCGGACAAGTCAGTTGTCAGGGGCGGCCCTGGGCGGATTACCCGGTGGCGGAGCAGGCGGCACTTCGGGCCGTCTTGTCCCAGTCGCTGCCCATCGCTTTTCCCATGACGGTCACCGAGCTGCTGGAAACCGCGCTGCCGCGCCAGACCCGGCGCCAGGATGCCAGGCGGCGTTGTCAGCAGGCGCTGGAAGAAGTGGAACTGGGGCATCTGGCCAGTCGCAAGGTACAGAACCTTTCCGGTGGGGAATTGCAGCGGGCACACATGGCCCGCGTACTCGTGCAACTCTGGTCTTCCGGGCACTGGCCACAGCAGTTCTGTCTGCTGGACGAACCCACGTCGGCGCTGGACCTGAAGCATCAGATCCGCCTCATGCAACTGGCGCGACAACTCGCTGACGAGGGCCTTGGGGTGATCTGCGTGCTGCATGACCTGCAGCTGTCGGCTAACTGGGCCGATGAACTCTGGCTGCTGCAGTCCGGGGCGCTGCTGTGTCGGGGGGCACCGGCGTCGGTATTGTCACCGGCACGGGTACGCCAGGCCTATGGAGTAGATCCGGTCATCCTGCCGCATCCGGACAGTCAGCGACCCATGGTAATACCACCAGAAGCTTCAGTCAGGAAACCAGGGAGCAGAGGCTTGCCCCCCTTGCAGTAGACTGCTAGCTTTCAGAAACTGCAAAACTGAAAGCGCATCTTTTCATTTATGGCAATAGTCTCGCGAACCGAAGACCTCGAAATTTTCCTGACAGTGATCGACAGTGGCAGCTTTTCCGGAGCGGCCCGGATTCTGGATATGCAGGTCGCGAAGGTATCCCGTTCGGTTAACCGGCTGGAACAGGAACTGGAATGTACCCTGTTGAACCGCACAACCCGGAGCCTCGAGCTCACCGAAGAGGGGCGGGTATTTTCGGCACAGATCCGGCTGGGGCTCGACCAGCTGGCAACGGCAGAAGAAGGCATTCGCGCGATGCGTCGTGAGCCGGTTGGCCGTTTGCGAGTGGATGCCGTGACACCCTTTATCCTGCACCAGCTGGTACCGCTGGTCGGCGGTTTCCGGGATCGCTATCCTGGGATTGAGCTTGAGCTGGTGGCGAATGAGAACATCATTGATCTTATTGAGCGGAGAACCGACCTGGCGATCCGTATCGGTGCCCTGCAGGACTCCAATCTGCACGCCCGCTATCTGGGAAGAAGCCCGCTGCACATTGTGGCATCACCGGCCTACCTGGAACGGCATGGCAAACCACAGCGTCCGGAGGATCTGCAGCAGCACCGGATCATAGGCTTCAGTGATGCGCCTCACCTGAATCGCTGGCCCCTGAAAGAACCCGTCACGGTCAGCCCTTCCCTGAGCACCAGTAGCGGGGAAACCATCCGCCAGCTGTGCCTGGCAGATCAGGGGCTGGCCCTGCTGTCCGAGTTCATGACCCGTCAGGATCTGGCTGAAGGCCGGTTGAGGGTAGTGCTGGATGAACAGGTCGTCAGTCCCAATGCGCGTGAGCCGGTGCATGCCGTGTACTACCGCAATACCGCACTCTCGAGCCGGATCACAGCCTTCCTCGACTATATCGAGCCCCTGCTACGGCTGAAATGAATAAGCGGCCCGCGGCCTCAGTTGTTCAGCACCCGTCGGATCTGCTGCCGCAGCCAGCCACGCAGCGGATCTTCGTGGGTACGCTGATGCCAGGTCTGAAGAATGTCGATCTCAGGCAAAGGCACAGGGCAGGGGTGTACCAACAGATCAGGCAGATTGCGAGCAGCCGTTTGTGCCACGGAATCCAGGCAGGTGATCAGCAGGTCACTGCCCTCGATCATGTGAGCGGGGGACAAAAAGCTGGAGAGGCCGGCAACAATCCGGCGTGAATGGCCCTGCTTTGCCAGTTGCCGGTCGACAACACCTTCCAGGTCACCCACCAGCGTGGTGACAAGATGGTCACAGGCCAGGAACGCTTTCAGGTCGAGCTCGCCCTCAATGACGGAGTTTCCCCGGCTGGCCAACACCGAAAAATGCTCACGATGGATCTTCTGTTGATAGAACGTGTCCGGCAACTGATCAAAAAAGCCGGCAATAGCGATGTCACAGGTACCGGTTTCGAGGTCGCTGCGTGGCAGTTTGCCGCGTGTATTGTGGAAAATGATCTGCAACTGAGGGGCCTGTTCACGCACCACCGGCAGCAAACGAGGCATCAGCAGTTGTTCGATGTAATCGGTGCTGAAAATATGCACCTTGTCCTTGCGTGACAGGAAGCTTTCTTCATCGCAGTAATCGTAAAACGACTCCAGCGACCGGGTTAGCCTCTGAATGTGTGGTGCCAACTGGTGTGCTCGCGGGGTTGGAGTGAGGCCTCTGGGTGCACGGGCGAACAGGGTATCGCCGAACTCTTCTCTCAGCTTGGCGAGCTTGTGGCTCAGCGCAGGCTGGCTGAGGTGCATGCGTTCTGCTGCCGCAGAAACACTTTGCTCTTCATACAGCACTTGAAAAAGCTTGAGTAAATTCAGATCTTTACTGGCTATATTCACTTTCTGAATCACAGGTATTTGAGTAATCGATTTAATTTATATCATGCCGGACTTTAGTATGGCCAGCCATAGGGATCAGGACGGGGCCGTCTTCAGGAATCGCGGCCGGGTGCGTCGGCATCCCTGCCATCCAACGCAAGCTAACAGGAGAAACTGTCATGTTGAACTTTTCCAGAATCATCGCCTTTGTCGGGCTGCTCGCCTTCTCGGTGCTCAGCCTGGCCGCACCCCGCGTGTTGTTGGTGGTAACCAGCCACGCACAGATGGGGGATACCAGCGAAAAAACCGGTCTGTGGCTGGCAGAGTTGACACACCCTTATCACGAGCTGGTCGCCGCCGGCATAGAGGTCGACATCGCAAGTATCCAGGGGGGCGCTGCCCCCATTGATCCGCGCAGTCTTGCGGATGACGATGCCATCAACCACGGGTTTCTCGGAAATCCGGAAACCCGCAGCCTGCTGGATAACACACCCGCGCTGCATACGGTCGACGCCGCAGCCTATGAAGCCATCCTGTTTGCCGGTGGTCACGGCACTGTCTGGGATTTCCCCGGTAGTGAGGGGGTGAAGAAAGTCGGTTCCGCGATCTATGCCCGGGGGGGTATTGTTGCTGCAGTCTGTCATGGTCCGGCTGCGTTGCTTAATGTCTATGACCAGAACGGCAAGCCGCTGGTGAACGGCAAGCGCGTAGCGGCGTTCAGCAATGCGGAAGAAGAGGCGTTTGGTCTGACGGCTGTCGTACCCTACCTGCTGCAGGACGCACTGACAGAGAAAGGGGCGAGCTATGTCGAAGGCCCTCTGTTTGAATCCCATGTCGTTCAGGATGGTCGTTTGATTACCGGCCAGAACCCCCAGTCAGCGGCCGAACTGGGCCGTGTCCTCGTCCAGGCGCTGCAATCTCTGTAAGTTCCGGAAAAACAGCGGGTAACCTGGTTGCCCGCTCGGTAACTGCGGATTGCGACCACCCCACCTTACCGATAAACTGGGCGCTTTCCGTATTCATGGATGAATGCCCGCCACATGGCCAACCCTGACGATCTCAGATTCATGCGCCTGGCCCTGGAACTTGGCCAGCAGGCTGCCCGTTCGGGCGAAGTGCCCATCGGTGCTGTTCTGGTGCGCGAGGGAGAGGTCATCGGGCAGGGCTTTAACGCCCCGATTTCCCGCCACGACCCTACTGCCCATGCAGAAATCCAGGCGCTCCGGGAAGCAGCCGAACGAATCGGGAATTACCGTCTGCCTGGTGCTACACTCTATGTAACGCTGGAGCCCTGCGTCATGTGCGTGGGGGCGCTGGTGCATGCTCGGGTATCCCGGCTGGTTTTTGGCGCTCGCGAACCGAAGGCGGGCGCTGTGGTCAGTCAGGCACAATTGCTCGATTCTCATCCGTTTAACTGGCGCATAGAGACCGAAGAAGGGCTGCTGGCTGAGGACTGCCGTGAACTGATGAGCAGTTTCTTTGCGCAGCGCCGGGCCGCCAGACGGGAACAACAGGCAAG
>JAUIAZ010000236.1 GCA_030427465.1 Gammaproteobacteria bacterium
AGTGCGCAGGTTGCAGGCCAACGATCAACAGCTTGGCCTGCTCTGCAAGCGCGTTGCCAAGGGGCTGGAACAGCTGATACAGGCAGTGCAGGTCGTCAGGCTTTTCAATACTGGTAGCATCGAAAACAAGCGCCTTCAGGGGGGCGGTGTGACCATCGCGCAGACGGTCCAGGCGCAACCACTCTACCGAGCGCAGCTGGGCTGGAAGCTGGCTGCCCTTGAGCAGGGACTGGTGCGACTCCACCAGCTGAATGGGGGCGGACAACTGGTTAAGGGTTCTCAGCAGGGATCTGAGAACCGGTGTGTTGCGACAACCGGTAACGAGAACCGGTATGTTCTCAAGTGCGCTCAGTGAGAAGGGCTGCCGGTCGAGAAGCTGGGGGGTTGGCAGCCCCAGTGTGGAAAGAAGTTTATGCCCGAGCGGGCTGCTGGCGATTTGCTGATAACGGTCGGTCATTTTTCAGGGGGTCCGTTGACGTGGCGGTGCTTCCTACCAGGGAGGCCATAGCGTAGACCAATTCGGTAGGCGGATTCCATCCGTCAGCATTACGAACCCGTAAAATCTCGGTATCCGCCAGTTGCGCCGGGCTCACATCTCGCTGATGCAGTGTCTGGCGGATCGCCTGACAGCGGGCTTTGGCCAGTGCCTCTGAATCCGTGCCGGGAGCGTGCAGGCTCAGCTTCAGTTTGCGGTCGCACTGCAGCTTGCGGGCATGCCGGTCAAGGGCCTCGAGCGATTCCGGTTTGAGCTCTGTGGTTCCCGGAAAAAAATGGATCATGCGGGTGGGCGCATGTTCCGGTGGCAGGCGTTGGGCGTTAGGGGAGCCCAGCTTCAGCAGCTGCTTTGCATCTTCAATGATCAATACGGTCATAGCGGCCGACTCCCTGCTACTGGCTCTGATGGTTCTGCAGACTCTAATCGAATCTCTGCGGAAAAGGAATCCGAAGCGCTTGTCTTGCTGCTTTTTCCGCTCGGCGCATCCTGGTCGCCGGTCAGTGTGCAGGCGCTGAGCAGTAGCGTCCAGAAGGCCAGCGAGAGCAGAATCTGGCTTTGTTTCAGTTCACGGTTCATCTGTAGTCTCCTGTGGGGTACGGTCACAGTGTCGCCTTCGGACAGGGCATCTGGCTGGCAGGCCAGTGGCGTTTGTGTGACGGAATCTGGCGAATTCGGGCATTCACCCCGTTGGCTTTTTGCTATGCTGGGAATTAAGTCATGGGCTTGATTGAGGGCTTGAATGAGCATGAGTGGCGCGAGAGTGAAGCAGGACTGGGTAAAGGCCGTGGTTTTGGGCCTGTCTCTGGGGCTGCCGGTCAGCAGTGCGGCGGAGGATCTGGCACCGGAGTTCGAAATGGAGCGCCTGGGGCTGTTGATGGAAGAACAGCTGGCCGCTGATGACTTCAGTGGCGTCAGGGGTACGCTGGATGCCATGCAGGCCCTGGAAGCCGAGTTGCCGGCTGATTATCAATACTACCGTGCCTTGGTCGCCTTTGAGGCGCGCGACAATGTGACGGCCCGTGATCATCTGGTTCGCTATGTGAATCAGGCTGGTCGTGAGGGAAAGTATTACGAGCAGGCCCTGAAATTCATTTCTTCCGCAGAAAAGGAAATCCGGTCTGCAACGGCCGAAGCGAAAGTGAGTGCAGTACAGCCGGATGCCCAGCCCAACCCCTTCCAGACCCGCGAAAGCGTCTTGCAGGCTGATGAGCGTCGCGCTTATCTGGAAGGCCTGCGCTCACTTTATCTGCGCCAGAATGACCGCGAGGCGCTGCTTGATCACCTGAATGCCCTGCTCACCGCAAACCCGTACGTGCCGGGTCGTATCGTTGATCTCAACCGGCGTCTGGGCGTTTATTACCGGGTCAGTGTCTCCGGGCGCGACACCCTGGTTTTGCAGCGGTCCGAATATGCCGAGAATGGCCAGGTGGATATCCAGATGGATCGTACGTCCGTTTTCGGAATCAACCCCTACGTCGAGAGTGACTGTGATTTTCCGAGGCGTCAGTGCTGGGTCAGTCACCCGGTTCGAGCTTCTGAACACTGGCTGGTATTGATGGACCGGCCGGAAGTGGCGCGGGAAATTGCACAGGCTCTTAGCTATCTGATCCTGGAGCTCCAGGGTTAGGCGGCCACGGTCTGCCTAATCAGCGGCGAGTGGCAGTTCGATCCAGAAACAGGCACCTTCTCCGGGCTCGCTGGTCAGCCCGGTTTCTCCCTGGTGGCGCTGAACCACGGTTTTCACAAAGCGCAGACCCAGACCGGTACCCGGCTTGCGCCGGCGCTCTGAATCCCGGGTTCGCTGGAAGCTCTGAAACAGATACGGCAGCTCTTCTTTGTCTACACCCGGCCCCTGATCCTTGACGCTGACGCGCGCCCGGGCCCCGCTGACCGAAACTCCGATCCAGATCTCACTGTTCTGGGGGGAAAACTTGATGGCATTGCTGATCAGGTTGCCGATGGCGCGCTCGATTAGGTTGGCATTGGCCTGCACAAAGGCATTTTCTGCCTCTTCATCGGCATCGACGGAGAGGTTCACAGGAACTGCGGAGGCCAGCGGCGTCAGGGTATCGATGGCATTGTCCACCAGGTCGATCAACAGGCAGGGATTGGTGGGCAGTTCGGTCTGTGCTTCGACACGCGCCAATTGCAGGAAATCATCGGCCAGGCCCAGACTTTTGCGGGTCAGAGATTCCAGCTGCAACAGTGACTCCCGGCACAACGGCTGCTCACGCCCGGTCTTTTGCAGACGGTCGAGCAGGGCCAGCTGTGAACTCAGGGGGGAGCGCAGGTCATGTGAGATGAAGTGTATGGTTTCCAGGCGTTCGCGCTGGGCCTGGCGGATGGCTGTAATGTCCGAAAGCGAGGCGACAATTCCGCGCTGCCCCGGTTTGCTCAGATTCAGTGGAGCCAGCCGGATCAGCCGGGTACTGTCGTTCTGCTGCCACTCTCCGCTACGGATGGCTTTGGAAAAGAGTACATCCTCAATGGCTCTCTGCCAGAAATCCTGACGTGCCTGCGGGGCTTCTGTACTCAGTAGCCCCGTTAGTGTTTCGCCTTCCTTGACCGGTCGTTCAAGCCAGGCGGTGGCCTGGTGGTTTGCATAAAATATCCGGCCAATCTCATCGCAGAGCAGAACACCGTCCGGCATGTTTTCGAGTGTGTCGCTGACAAAGCTGCGCATGGCGCGGGTCGTGGCAGTGGCCTGACGTACCTGCTGGATGCGCCTTTCAATCAGGTGCCCCATACGCCGCTGGGACTTTCCGGGTTCGCCGCTGTTTTGACTGACCCGGGCGATATAGCTCTGTAGTTCCGGTCGTTCGCCAAGGGCAAAAGGAAAGTGCATCAACAGACGGCCGCAGTTGCCGGGCAGGCTCAGATCGACTGATCCGGCATCTCCGAGCAGAGCCTTCCACTCGGGCGGAGCCTGCTGTTTTTCGCGCAGGATAAGCCAGCGCTGGGGCCGCAAAAAGCCCACCAGGTGGTGTGCCCATTCGGTGGCGGTCTGATTGGGGCGCTGCATCGGCATGGCCCGTTCGTGTGTCAGTATTTCCAACTCCTGGTTCAGAAACTGATTAAGATTGCGGAACCGGTTCCAGCTCCAGACGGGGTAGGCGAGCAGTACGGTAAGAATGGTGGGTGCGGGTGCCAGCCAGCGCTGGGCCTGGGTCAGTGAGAGGTAGGTCAGACCCACCAGAGCGGCTGCCAGAACCAGGGTGACGAGCAGGTTCATATGGGGCGGAATTCGGGGATAGAGCACAACCACCAGCAGAATGGCTGCGACCAGCAGCAGTCTCTGCATCCACAGCGAGGCTTCATGGATCAGTTTGTCGGTCATGAGGGCCTGAAACACGGTGGCATGGACTTCCACACCGGGAATGGTGGATCGCCCGCCGGACATGGGGGTGGGCAGGGAATCACCCAGGCCCACAGCCGTGGCACCGACGAACAGTGTTTTGCCCGAGAAGCTGCTGGCCGGGACACGCCCTTCCAGCACATCAATATAGGAATAACGGGTCAGGTGCTCCGTGCTGTCGGGGAACGGAATGCGCACCCTGGCTGCGCCGCCAGGCAAGCGCAGGGCCTGCCGGGACAGGTGCTGTGCCACCGCCAGTGACAGTGCCGGCCAGGGTGATTGGGGCGGGCCTTCATACAGCTGAATACGGCGCACGATACCATCACTGTCCAGAGGCAGGTGGGCATGGCCCAGACCCCTTGCGCTGGCGCGGAACTGGATGACCGGCAGAAATTCCAGGAACTCACCCTGGAACACCTGCAGATGCAGGGGCAGCCAGACATTACCATGATGCAGCATGGCCTCAGCCAGCACGGTATCGGATGCCGCTTCGCCACTTTCGGTGAGCAGGGTATCAAATACCAGTGGCTGACTGTGGTGGGGTGACAAGGTGCTGATCAGGCGGGCGTGAACAGTTCGTGGCCAGGGCCAGCGACCGATGGCGCTGAGGCTTTTCTCATCAATGGCAATCACCACGACGTCTGTTTCCGGCGCCTCTTCCTCACCAGCCAGTGAGACATCTGCGCTCTGAAGCAGCAGGTCATAGAGGTGCTGGTCAAGCCGCTCGACAAAGTCGCTGCCCAGCAGAAAGGCTCCCAGCAGCCCCAGTATCAGAGCGAGCCTGAGCCTTTCTGCGGGCATCACCCGTTTTAGTCCGCGCATGGGTCAGGGGCCCGGCAGGCGAACGGATTCGTAAGGCCCGTACTCTGAGCGGTAGAACCCGCTGCCAACGCCCTTGACGCGAAGATACCAGGTTTTTCCCGGATCCAGTGTCAGGCGGGCATTGGTGGCTTCCAGATCACGTTCTTCGTGAATGCGCTGGAAAAACTCATCATCGGAAATCTGTAGTTTGTAGCTGCTGGCATTGGCCACCTGCTCCCAGAAAACACGTACCCCGTCGCGACTGTAATTGGTTGCGATAATGCGGCTGCTTTCCAGTTCCCGGATTACGGTAAGTGGTCGGGCTTCGGAGTAACTGAAACTGTCGTTACCTGCCAGCGTGACAACCCGCCAGTACCATTCGCCGGCTGGTAATTCCAGTTCGGGTACTGCAGCGCCTTCCAGGCGGAAAGCACTGCGGGTGAATACGCTGGCAAAGTCTTCGCGTTCAGACACCTCCAGACTGGCCAACTGATCCGTGGACCGGGTTTCCCAGCGGAACAGGGGGCGGGCCTTGTTGACCTGGGTGCCAGCCACCGGTTCAATCAGCTGCGCCGGCGAGGCGGCACGTTCAATGCGGAAGCGTGTTTCGCTGACCAGTCCATCCAGTCCGCTTTCTGCCACGGCCCGAAGCCGGAGTTCATACGCGCCGTTGGGGTAGTTGTTCAGGGTCAGTGTGGCTTCGCTGATACGGCGGTCTACCAGAACCTGGCCAGACTCTTCCCGGGCCAGGGACACATGATAGTAGACGGCTTCTGTCCGGGGTTCCCAACTGATGGTATAGGGCAGGGTATTCAGTACCGCCGGGAGAGAGACGATGGGAGCTTCCAGCAGGTCTTCCGGGCGGATAGTACCCTGGTTGCGGATGGCGGCACCTTCCCCGGCCTGCAGTGTCTGTGAGCCGGTCGCATTGCTGACCTCCACCTGGCCCTCAATGACCTCGGTGCGGGTCAGCCCCTCTTCAGCCTCAACCCGGAAGACGGTTCCGCGGACTGCGGCCACGGCGCCGGGGGTTGTAACTTCAAAGCGACCCGCCGGTTTGTGTCTGGGAGTCACGCGGTTCTCCACATG
>JAUIAZ010000237.1 GCA_030427465.1 Gammaproteobacteria bacterium
CTCGAAATCGACCGCATGGAATTTTTCGTCTACGAGACACAGGAGAGAATCCAGGCCAGGCATCGGCCGATCGTGATTATCACCAGTAATAACGAAAAAGATCTGCCGGATGCCTTTCTGCGCCGCTGCTTCTTCCATTACATCAATTTCCCTGATCAGGAGACCATGCAGGCGATTGTCGACGTGCATTTTCCGGAGATCAGCAAAAACCTGGTTCGTGATGCTCTGGAGATCTTTTTCGATGTCCGTAAAGTGCCTGGCATGAAGAAGAAGCCTTCAACTTCCGAGTTAATTGACTGGCTTAAGTTGCTGATGGCGGATGAAGTACCGGCGGAGGTGCTGCGCTCTACGGATCCGAGCCAGGCCATCCCGCCATTATACGGGGCGCTGGTCAAGAACGAGCAGGATGTCCACCTCTTGCAGAAGCTGGCGTTCATGTCCCGGCGCCGGGGTTGAATCTGGCCCTGAAAGGGAGTTGTTATGCTGATCGGATTCTTTGATACCTTGAGAAAAGCCGGCGTCAGAACCTCATTGCGAGAGTTTCTGGATTTGTTGGGTGCACTGGAAAAGCAGGTCGTATTTGCCGACCTTGATGACTTTTACTATCTGAGCAGGGCCTGCCTGGTCAAGGACGAAAAGCACTACGACCGCTTCGACAAGGCCTTCGGTATATTCTTTAAAGGGCTGGATGATCTGAACGCGGCATTGGAGGCTCTGATCCCGGACGACTGGCTGCGTAAAGAGTTCGAGCGCCACCTGTCAGAGGAAGAAAAAGCCAAGATCGAGTCTTTGGGTGGGCTGGAAGAGCTCATTGAAGCCTTCAAAGAGCGTCTGGAAGAGCAGAAAAAGCGCCATCAGGGCGGTAACAAGATGATCGGTACCGGCGGTACTTCACCCTTTGGTGCCAATGGGTATAACCCGGAAGGCTTTCGCATAGGCCAGGATGGCAGTCGCCACAAGAAAGCCGTGAAGGTCTGGGAAAAGCGGGGTTACAAGGATCTGGATGACTCGATCACACTGGGTATTCGCAACATCAAGGTGGCCCTGAGGCGCTTGCGCCGCTTTGCCCGGCAGGGCGCACAGGAAGAGCTGGACATGCCGGATACCATCCGTAGCACCGCCAACAATGCCGGTTATCTAGACATTCGCATGGTGCCTGAGCGTCATAATGCGGTGAAGGTCCTGTTGTTTCTCGATGTTGGCGGATCCATGGATCCGCATGTCCGGGTGTGTGAAGAGCTGTTTTCAGCGGCCCGTACCGAGTTCAAGCACCTGGAGTACTTCTATTTTCATAACTTCATTTATGAGTCCGTGTGGAAAAACAACGTACGGCGCATGAACGAAACCACAGACCTCTTTGATATCCTGCACAAGTACGGTAACGATTACCGCGTGATTTTCGTTGGTGATGCCTCCATGGCACCCTATGAAATTACCCACCCGGGGGGCAGCATCGAGCACTGGAACGAAGAAGCCGGGGCTGTGTGGATGCAGCGTGTGATGGAAAAGTTCGATAAGGTAATCTGGCTGAACCCGCTGCCCAGAGACTATTGGGGGGACGGCGGTTCGCTGGGAATCACCCGTCAGCTGGTCGAAGAGCACATGTATCCTCTGACCCTGGAAGGGCTGGAGCAAGGCATGAAATTCCTTTCCAAATAGGCAGGCAGACGCTTCTGTCTGTCTGGTTTGCCCAATTGTCAACAAATGTGACATTGGGTAAACCGGTCACAAAACCCGCCCCGGCCCGGTGATAAACTGCAGCCATTGTGGAATCTAGCCGGGGTAGGGAATGTTTCAACGTGCGGTAGTCCTTCTGGTCTGTGGTCTTTTCAGCGTCAGCGTGTTGGCTGAGGCAGATCTGGCGCAGCGGGCAGAAACACTGAAAAAGCGGGTAATCGAGCTTAACCGGGATCTCCTCAAGCTCGAGGAGCAAACGCTGACACCGGTCGATACTCAGGTTGTGGTATTTCTGGCGGTGGACAACGGGGTTTCGTTTACCCTGGATTCTGTTGAACTTTCCCTGAACGAAGAGATTGCCACCCGTTATCTTTACAGTGAACAGGAACTCGGTGCACTTGACCGGGGCGGAATACAGCGTCTCTATACCGGTGCACTGCCAGAGGGAAGCCATCAATTGATGGCGGTTTTCAACGGCAAGGTAGACAACCGCTATTTTCGCAAGGCTGCCAGCCTCAAGTTCGCCAAAACCTCCGGTGCACGCTACCTGGAACTGCGGGTCAAGAGAAACCCCGCCAATCCTCGGCAGCCGATCTTCGCCATCCGGGAAATCTGAGTGGAGGTGTTTGTGAGAAGCTTGGAAATACAGGCCGTTTTCAAGGCTGTGAAGCCCTTGGTTCTGGTTTGCGTGCTGCTGATGTCTGGCCTGGCTGTACAGGCTCACGAACATGACCATGAACGCAGCGCTGAGGAGCAAGACAAACTGCTGCACGATGAAGCACTGTTTCATTTCCACCGCAGTGAATACATGCGCACACTCGTGCTGCTCGAAAATGAGCATGTGGGCACTAACCACATCGACAATGACTATCACAACCGCAACCATCTGCTGGCCGTAGAGGCTGCATTGCGCCTGGGTATGCTCAATGAGGCGGAGGGCATCCTCAAGCACTTGGGCTTTACGGCGCGAGAGCGGGACATAAAGCACCAGACCCTTTACTACCAGGGCAAACTGTCTTTCACCCGCGAGCGCTGGAACGCTTCGATCAAGGAACTCCAGGAAGCACGCAAGCTGTTGCCGCCTGAGTTGCGACATGAAGCCGCCTACATGCTGTCAGTTGCCTATCTGAAACGCGATCTGCCGGTGGAAGCGGCGAAGGTGATGGCCACTCTGCCGAAAGACAGTCTTTGGGGGGCCTACGCCTACTTCAATCTGGCCATGCACTATACCGAACGCGACCGCAGCGCATCCAAGGCGCTCGTCGCACTGCGTGTCGCATCTACCTTTACCGATGAAACGGTAGAGGGTCGGGAAATCAATGACCGCATCAACCTCGCTGCTGGCAAGATCGCCATTGACCTGAATGATTATGAAAAAGCTTCCGGCTTCCTCGAAGACGTGATGGCTGAGGGCACCAGTGCCCCGGCTGCGATTGTGCTCTATGGTCAGGCCTTGCAGGGACTGGGGCGCAACCGGACCGCGATACAGACCTGGCATCGGGCCAAGAAATTTGCACTGATGGTGCCTGGCGTCGCCGACGCTTTCCAGGCCATTGCCTACGGATATGAGCAGGAAGAACTGCGCTCGACTTCGATTGATGCCTACAGTGAAGCGATCTCAGTTTACGAAAAAGAACTCCTGCAAACCCGGGAGCTCGATGAGGAGCTCAGGAATTCCGGGCTCCTGGCTATGCTGCGCAAGGTGCAGATTGATGACAGTGGTGTGGAATGGTTCCTGTCGACCGACCTGGCCAGCAACACACCTCGCATTGCTTTTGTTTATCTTCTCATGAGCCAGGACGATGTCTTCGTTCCTGCGCGCACACTGCTCGAATTCGATGAGCATCGTAGCGATCTCAGGCAGGGGCTGCAGCGGCTGGAGGCCCTGGAATCGGTCCTGAAAAAGCGTCTGGGTAAAGCGGGCAAGGGACGAAAACCGGTCAAATTGTCTGTGGATGAGACTGTTCTGAATGATCTGATCAGCCAGCGGAACCAGATGGTGGAAAGCTTCAAGCGTTTGCCGGCAGGGCCGCAAAAAACGTTGGCTGCCACCGAAATACGCTCTCTGGACATCGAGTTGCGGGTGCTCAAGCGGCGTTACGAGTCGGTCCGGGAAAGGCTGACAGACACGCAGGGCTTCTTCCGGCGTCAGCTTGAAGAGACCGGCAAGATTCGCCAGGAGTTTGAGCAACTGGTATCCGAACTCGACCGGGAAATCAAAACGCTGGATGAGTCACTCAGTGCCACCGCGCGTGAGGAACTGGAAAAGCATCGCAAGCAAATGCACAACTATTACATCCGCAGTCAGCTTGCACTGGTGAACCTGTACGACGATATTGCGGTATCTGAGCTTCAGAAGTCGCTTGATCTCCAGAAGGAAGTCATCAAGGGGGCCGGATCATGAAGATGAGCTGGTTTACTCTGCTGCTGACGGGGCTTCTCGCTTTTTCTGCCTCGGCGCAGGACAAACCGAGAGTTCTTATCCTGGGGGGCAAAGACGAGAGCCAGATGACTATTGGTGAGCTCAAGCCGGCCTACATCGATTTCAGTTACCGGGCCAATCCCAAATTGTCTGTCAAGGACATCGTGGCCCGCTACGTCAAGCTGCTAAAAGAAGCGGAAGACCCCGAAGTGAGGCTGAAGGCCCTGCAACGCCTGGGTAGCCTGGAAAACCTGTATGGAGAGACAGTCGAAAGTGTTCTCGACCGTGAAGCCATTGGCCGGATCGCCATTCAGACCTATGAAGAGCATCTGGCGGCTTACCCCAGCCATCCTGAGAACGACTGGGTGCTGTACCAGCTTGCGCGTTCCTATGAGATGGCCGCAGAGTCCGGGAATACGCGCCGTACCCTGGAAAGACTGGTAAAGCAGTATCCGAGATCTGAACTGGTCTCAGACAGCCTGTTCCGGGTCGCCGAGATTCGCTATGCTCAGGGAGAGTACGCAGCAGCAGAAACAGCTTTCAGGGATACCCTCAAAAGCCGGCAGGGCGGCCCCTATCGTCTGAGTGCCGAATACATGCTGGGTTGGTCCCTGTTTCAGCAGAGTCGGCTGGATCCCTCGATGGATACCTTCATTTCTGTCCTGAAAAAGCTGAACCAGCAGGCGGCTGAAAACCAGCGTGTCGAACTGCGTGACGATGTATTGAGGATCATGAGCGTGATTGCCGGGCGGCAATCGGGCACGGACTCCCTGTTTGCTGCGTTGGAAAGAAACCGGTCGACCGAACTGGCACCGCTGGTATACGAGCACCAATACCGTTACTACCTGAGTAACCAGCGGTATCAGGATGCGGCCGGCGTTGCCGCTCATTACATTGAACGCTTCCCGATGAGCGCGGGTCGCCTGGATTTCCATCAGCGTCGGGTTGAAGCGTACCGGGAAGGCAATCTGCCCACCCTGGTGCGTCAGGAAAAACAGGTGGTTGTGAACCAGCTCGGCGCAAACACTGCCTACTATCGGAGCCAGAAGCCAGAGGACCGTCAGGCGCTGGAGGCAACGCTGTCACTGTATCTCAGCGAGCTGGGGCAATTCGAATACGCAATGGCTGGCAAGGCGCCGGAAAAAGACCGGCAGGCCCACTACGAGGCGGCGGCCAGCTACTTTGATCGCCTGACCGCTTTTTCTCCCGAAAGCCCCGAATTCGCCTCGGTCTATTTCCTGATGGGGGAGTCCTACCAGAAACTGGGTAATCGTAACCAGGCTCTGGCCGCCTACCGCAAGGCCGGCTACGAATTCCCCGATTATGAGAAGCGGGTGGAAGCCGCTTATGCGGTGGTGGATACTTTCCCGGTGGGCGCACTGGACATTCAGCCCGCACTTCGTAGTGAACGGGCGGATGAATTCGAACGCTTTGCCACCACGTATCCCGACGATGCACGCAGTTCTGCCGTGCTCTTGGCGGCCGCGAATGAAAGGTATGCGATGGCACAGTACGAAAAAGCCAAAGCGCTCAGTGCACAGGTGCTGGAACCGCCTTATCGCCTGAGTACGGCGCAGCAGACCGATGCCCGCTTGCTGCAGGGGCATGTGGCGTTTGCGA
>JAUIAZ010000238.1 GCA_030427465.1 Gammaproteobacteria bacterium
CGCGAGTGGCCTGACAAGGAAAGACTGCGCATGGAAAAGGAGACGCTGGGTCTGTATGTGACCGGCCATCCTTTCGATGCCTATGAGGCAGAAGTCAGGCGCTTTGCCCCGACCGCTATCCGCGACCTGAAACCGGGTCGGGAAACCCGCAAGGTGGCCGGACTGGTCATTGGTATGCGTACCGTCAAGACCAAACGCGGCAGCCAGATTGGTCTGGTTACACTGGATGACCGCAGCGGCCGGATTGAAGCCACTTTGTTTGCGGATGTCTTCAATGAGGCGCGGGAGCTGCTGCATATGGACCGGATTCTGGTGGTTGAAGGAGAGGTGGAAGAAGACGATTTTTCCGGCGGTCTGAGAATCCGGGCACGCTCGGTCAGCGATCTCAGCGAAGCACGACGCAAGTATGTAAAGGCACTGCAGATCCGTCTGACCCCTCAGGATTTTGCCGATGGCCTGAATGAGAAACTGGCGCAGTGGCTGCGTGAAGAGAAAGAGGAGGCTGGCTGTCCCGTGGTAATCAGTTATCGTAATCAGGCGGCAGAATCGCAGCTACGCCTGGGGGAAGAATGGACTACTCTGCCCAATGAAGAGCGGGTTCAGGCATTACGGTTTTTGCTGGGTCAGGATCGGGTCGAGCTGATGTATCATTAGGCGCATCAATCAGGGAAAAGAGATCATGAGCAAAGGCGAATCAGCACTGAACCCCTACTATCTGGACTTCGAGCAGCCGATTGTGGAGCTGGAAGACAAGATTCAGGAGCTGCGCAATGTCAGCAAGGAATCCAAGGTAAACCTGGGTGAAGAAATCACCAAACTGGAAGCCAAGTGCAAGAGCCTGACCCAGAGTATTTTTTCCGATCTCTCTTCCTGGGATATTTCCCGTTTGTCTCGGCATCCCAAGCGGCCCTACACGCTGGACTATCTGGATGCCATCTTCGATGAGTTTGATGAAATGCATGGCGACCGGCACTATGCGGACGACCAGGCGATCGTGGGTGGTACGGCCCGACTCGACGGCCAGCCGGTGATGGTCATTGGTCACCAGAAAGGCCGGGAAGTGCGCGAGAAAGTTCGCCGTAATTTTGGCATGCCGCGACCGGAAGGGTACCGCAAGGCGCTGCGCCTGATGGAAACTGCCGAACGTTTCAAGCTCCCCATCCTGACCTTCATCGATACCCCGGGTGCCTATCCCGGTATCGATGCAGAGGAGCGTGGGCAGAGCGAGGCCATCGCTTTCAATCTGGCTAAAATGTCCCACCTACATACCCCCATCATATCAACGGTGATCGGTGAGGGCGGCTCCGGTGGGGCACTGGCCATCGGAGTCTGTGACCGCCTGATCATGCTGGAGTATTCCACCTATTCCGTCATCAGCCCGGAAGGTTGTGCCTCGATTCTCTGGAAGAATGCGGAGTTTGCGGCGGATGCCGCAGAAGCCATGGGCATTACCGCTGGCCGTCTGCAGGAACTGGGGCTGGTGGATGAAGTGATTCCCGAACCCCTGGGCGGAGCGCATCGTTCTCCCCGCAAGACGTCAGAAAGACTAAGGGAAACCCTGATCCGTCAGCTGCAGGCGCTGGGTCCGATCAGCGTGGATGCGCTGGTGCGGGCGCGTTATCAACGATATACCGCGCTCGACAACTATCTCTGAGTCTGGCCCGGCGTCGTGGATGCCTATCTCTCCTTGCTGGATCCTTCCCCGGGACAGTCGCTCTGGTGTGTAGCCTTCAGTGGCGGGCTCGACTCACGTTTCCTTCTTGAACTCTGTGCGTTGTACCGGGATCGGCATCCGGAGTCGGTGCACCTGCGCGCCATTCACGTAGATCACGGCATTCATGCAGGCAGCGCCGGGTGGGCCCGGCATTGCAAGGCGATCTGCCAGACGCTTCGGGTGCCCCTGCACGTGGAAACGCTGTCGCTGGGCGGACAAAGTGCAAACCTGGAAAGTCGCGCACGTTCGGCACGCTATGCGGTCTTTGAGCGCCAGTTACAACCTGGGGAGCGTCTGTTTACCGGGCACCATCGTGATGACCAGGCCGAGACAGTCCTGTATCGGGTGCTCAATGGGCACGGGGTCAGCGGGTTGGCTGGTATACCTGGCAGCCGCGCACTGGGACAGGGCCAGGTGGCCAGACCGCTTCTCCCCATCGGTCGTGACGACATCCGTGAGGTCGCTGCGCGACTGGGCTGGAACTGGATAGAAGACCCCTCCAATGCCTCACTGGCTCATACCCGCAACCGCCTCCGTCATCAGGTGCTACCGCAGGCCGAGGCGGCCATCCCCGGGGCCACGCAGCGCCTCGCCCGGCTGGCGGAGCACATGCAGGAGGCCGATGGAGCTTTGTGGCGCTTCAGTCGCCAGCACTACCAGATCGAGACAACCCGACCCTATCATTGCCTTGATTTGCAGACCGTATCCGGGCAGGACCGCAAGATGGTGCTGCGTTACTGGCTGAAAGAATTCGGGCTGGTGCCCCCGGAAAGCCAGTGGCCCGAATTGGTGGGTCAGATGCTGGGCGAAAGCGTGGGCTCTGCGCCGGAAGTGAATCTGTGCGACTGGTCCCTGCGTCGTTACAGGCAGACATTGTATCTGCTCAGTCCGGCCTGGCTCAGATGGCTGGCAGACAAGGCTTATCAGCAGAGTTGCTGGCCCTGGAACGGGTCGCAGACATTGCAGTTGCCTGATGGCCGGAATCTTCAGTGGCCTCCGGGTTTAACGCCTCCCCTGAATGGCGAAGTGCGCTTCCTGCAGGGAGGAGAAAAGCTGCCGCTGCCGGGAGGGGAGGGGCACCAGTTGGTGCGTAAAACCCTGCAGTCCCGCGGTGTGCCTTCCTGGGCGCGTTGCCTGACACCGGTACTGTGGGTGAATGGAGCAGCACGCGCGGTTCTGGACTATAGTTTCTAGATGCGTTTCTGGCCATCGGACTATTAGTTGTCAGCCCAAGCCTCCACCTTCTGGAAATCGGGTGTCTGGATTCTGTTGTTATTCTGGCCCCTGCAGGTACTTTCACAAACTCAGCTGGAAGGGCTTTCTGTCGGCCCGGATTACCCCTGGAACCCGTTGTCAGTAGCGATTGAAAACCCTGAACTGGTATATGAAGTCCGTCAGGCTGCCCTTGCCACGGATGTACTCGCTGGGGATGAAGGGGAGGCTTTGCGCTTTATTCCTGCCGGGGACAGTGAGGGGCTTGCCTGGGAGAAACAGCGTGGGAACGGAGTCAATTTCGGGTTCACCGAGAACATGGTGCAACTGCGCTTTGGCATTCGCAACGATACGTCAGAGCGTCAGTCCGTTGTTCTGCATCTGGCCAATCCGGTGCTCGACCGCGTTGATATCGAGTATTCTCTGGGAGGGAAAGATCAGAAGGTTCTGACCGGAGACCGCCGGCCGTTCGGACAAAGAGCTCTTGACCACCCCCATTTCGTGTTGCCATTGCACCTGGAGCCGGGGCAAGAGGTGCCCATTCTGATCTCGGCCCAGACGGAAGGCTCGCTGCAGTTGCCCGTGGAACTGCTGACCGCCAATGCTTTCCTGGAGCACACCACGGCGGTACAGAAGCTGCACTTCTATTATTTCGGTGTGCTCAGTGTGACCATACTGATCACTTTCGTGCTTTTCCTGATGCTGCGAGAGGCAGCCTACATCTACTACGCACTGGCTACTCTGGGTTATCTGCTGTTTTTCGCGGCCATTCGGGGTTTTACTTTTCAGCATTTCTTCAGCGATTCACCCGAGCTTAACACGCGTCTTTTCCTGTTCTCGATGCCGATGCTGGCACTGTTTTCCCTGCTGTTTGCACAGAAATTTCTTAACACCGCGAGGAACACCCCCCGTCTGCAGTGGCTGATTCGCGGCATGATCGTATTCGAGACCATTAATCTTCTGGTGGCTCTGGTGATGCCCTATAACGTAGCAATACGAATCTCAGCCCTGCTGGCCATCCCGCTCTGGATTGCTCTAGTGACTGCCGGCCCACTGGCGTGGCGTGCCGGCAGTCGCAGCGCGATCTACTTCACGGCAGCCTGGACCCTGCTGACCATGGGAATAATCGTTACCTCGCTGCACAAAGCTGGCGTCCTGCCGAACACTTTATTGACTGAATACAGCATGCAGGTGGGCTCTGCATTTGAGGCCGTGCTTCTGGCTTTTGGTCTGGCTGACCGGTTCTACCAGGCCCGTGAAGACAAGATCCGCATGCAGGAGCAGTTGCTGGCAGAAAGCCGTCAGCGTCGTGATATGCAACAAAAACTGATTGAGTACGCGCTGCACGACATGAATTCTGGTCTGCCGAACCGCAGCCTGGTAGAGATGCGACTGGCCGAATTGCTGGCAGAGCGAAACAAGGAATGGTTTATCGGAATTTTCTGGTTCCGCCGCATGCGCGACATCACCAACACGCTGGGTGAAAAAAGTGCTGAAGACATCCTGCGCCTGACGGCTGCAGCCCTGAATGCCGAAGCTGCCCGCCTGCCGGGTATTCAGACCATTGAGATGCTCGAAGGTCGAAATCTCTGTGTCGGCTACCTCTCCAGTGATCGTCTGGTCATGGTATCACAAGCAGATATAGTCAGAGCCCAGCAGGAATCCTATTTCAAACTGCTGGAATTCCTGACCCAGCCGCGAGAGTACAAGGGCTTCAAACTGGAGTTGCAGCCGGTTCTGGGGCTCAGCAACACCTTCGGCGGAGGAGATACGCAAACCCTCCTCAGAAGGGCGCAGATTGCGGTAGAGCAGGCCAGCCAGACCGGGCGAGCGTTCGCTTTTTATCGTGAGTCTGTCGATGAATACGATCGTGCCAGGCTGACTCTGATGACCGATCTGCGCCAGGCTCTTAGCCGCCAGGGGGGGACCGAGCTGCACTATCAGCCGAAAATTGATGCCCGCAGCCGCAGTCCGGTGGGCGTTGAGGCGCTGATGCGCTGGAATCACCCGGATATCGGCTGGATACCTCCGCATCGCTTTATCCCACTGGCGGAAACCACTGACCTGATCGGTGACCTGACCCAGTGGGTCATGTTTTCCGCGCTCAGAGACCTGAAGCATTTGCGGGATATGGGCGAAGCCCTCACCATGTCGATCAACCTCTCCGCCCGAAACCTGTCGTCAGCCGGGCTGGCAGAACGGTTGGATGCACTGCGTGAATCCGTCGGGATGTCCAGTGATTGCATCATTCTCGAGCTCACCGAAAGCACCATGATGCAGGAGCCGGAAGCCGGTATTTCCTGCTTGAAGGGTTTCCGTCAGAAAGGATACCGGATCGCCATAGATGACTTTGGTACCGGTTACTCATCCCTTTCCTATCTGCAGCGTATGCCGGTGGAAGAAATCAAGATTGATAAATCACTGGTGCAGGAGATCTGCCGCGATGACAGTGCCCGGCTGATTCTCAAGGCAACCATCGACATGTGCCATCAGCTCGGCTATGCAGTTGTGGCTGAGGGCGTTGAGTGTGAAGAAGAAGCCGATCTGTTGACGGCAATGGGCTGTGACCTGTTGCAGGGCTTTCATTTTGCCCGCCCGATGCCGCTCGATGCTCTGATGGTCTGGCTCAGGCAGACCCGTCATCCGGATTCAGATTGACCGAACACTGCACGATGTTGCCACGACCCTCATAGTGCAGCTCATCGAAACTCAGCATTTTAGCCATGGCAATGCCCCGGCCATGTGGGTCGCTGGCGCGATCAGCATTGAATTCGAGGTAGCCG
>JAUIAZ010000239.1 GCA_030427465.1 Gammaproteobacteria bacterium
ATACGATCAAGCTGGCGAGGGCTTTGAGACTGGAAACGGTTGCGGAAGGAGTGGAAGATGCGGTTGCCCTTGATGTGGTAACCCGGCTCGGTTGCAACCGGGTACAGGGTTACCACACGGGGCGGCCGATGAATCTCGATCAGTTCAAGGCATTTGCCCTACAGAAGGCGAGTTGAGTGATCGGATTCCGGCCGGGGTCACCCCCATATCAGGGTGATTTGCCTTTGGCCAGGTGGATGATGAAACCCACTACCATCATCACCAGAAAGACGTAGAACAGCAGTTGGGCGATGCCCGCAGCGGCTCCAGCGATGCCCCCAAAGCCTAATACACCGGCAATCAGGGCCAATACAAGAAATATCAATGCATAATGTAACATGTTGAACTCCTTCGGCATTTGCCGATACGTTTCATCTGTTATCGTTGGGCGTTGCGCTCACTTATAGCTTCTTGGCAAAATCATCCAGGGCTGCCTCAGCCTTGTCTCTTTCGATGCCATAACGCTCCTGAATTCTCCCGGCCAGTTCCTGCTTGTGGCCTTTGGCTGTCTCCAGATCGTCATCTGTCAGTTTTCCCCACTTCTGACGAACTTTCCCTTTTACCTGTTCCCAGTTACCTTCTACTTGGTCCCAATTCATGATTGACTCCTTGGTCATTGTTCATTTCATAGTCTTGGATGTGACCACCTCAACTTCCGGCGTCGCACACCCTGTACAAAGCAGATCCCAGGCCAGGTTTAATATATTATTTATTATCAATAACTTAATAGATTTTTCGATATGAGAACAGCGCCATCAGGCCGGTATGAACTTCCAAGGAATACATTGTGGGTGTAAAAATTACGGCTCTGCTGACTATCGGGCCTGCGGTGCCCTGCAGGAAGAACCTGAAGGAGCGGCGCGGGTCAGGCCAATGACTTGAGCATGTCCAGGTCAACGGGCTTGGTCAGGAGTTGCTCTATGCCCAGAGAGGCCAGGTCTTCCGCGTCCAGTGTGTCTCCTGTCAGTGCAATCAGGCGGGTAGATTCCGGCAGCCTGCTGCGCAAGGCACGGGCCACTTCGCGGCCGTTCATGTCCGGCAGCTGCATATCCAGCAAGATCAGATCCGGGTTGAAACGCTCACCGCGAAGCAGCGCTTCTTTGCCTGTACCGGCGATCTGGACTTCCCAGCCCAGGCTGCCGAGCAGTTGGGCAGTTGCCAGGGCCAGGTCGGCGCTGTCCTCCACCAGCAGCAGTCGTCTTGCTGAAACCGTTTTTTCTACCAGCGCTTTTTCCTGCGGCTTTTCCGTTTTTCTGCTCAGGTGCCTGCGTAGTTCACGAGCCAGCTGATCAGGCGTCACCGGCTTCCCGAGAAAACCATTGCAGCCACCCGCCATGACCCGCTCGCGCTCTCCTTTCATGACCGCTGCCGTCAGGGCAATGATAGGTTGACGGAAGCCCATCTCACGTAGCTTTCGTGTGGTACTCAGGCCATCCAGAACCGGCATCTGCACATCCATCAAAACCAGATCCGGCAGCGCGCCCGGATCGCCGGAAGCAGTCACCTCCTGCAGGTATTCCAGTGCAGCCGCTCCATTCCGGGCTTCGCTGACTCTCAGGTCCAGTTTCTCAAGCCAAAGCTTCAGCAGGCGACGCAGACTGTGGTTGTCTTCAACAATCAAGACGTGCCCCTCAAGGTGCAGAGGTTCGGCACCTACTCGCGAGCGAGGCTGGCGGCTGGCGGGTTCCAGCTGGCTCCACGCAGAATCCGCGGCGATGTTGCCCACCGGAAAGACCAGCCGGAACGCACTGCCCTGCCCCGGCGTGCTTTCGACTTCAATATCTCCACCCAGGCGCTGAGTCAGCTGTTTGCTGATACTCAGCCCAAGACCCGTTCCCTCCGTTGCCGCAGCATTCTCAAGCCGGGTGAAAGGTTCAAACAGGCGAACCAGATCATCGCCTGAAATTCCCGGCCCCTGGTCACGGACCTCAAATACCAGAAGCGGGGTCTGCTCGGGACCATCGCTTTTCCGGGTATACAGTTTCAGGTTGACCACGCCTTGCTCTGAGTACTTGATGGCATTGCCCAGCAGGTTAATCAGGATCTGTCGCAAACGTACCGGGTCTGTGTACAGTTCTGAGGGCAGCGAGGGGGGCATTTGCAGTTCAAGAGCCAGGCCTTTTTCCTCTGCCGGCATGCTCATCATGCCTGTCAGCTCAGCCAGAAAAAGCTCGAAATCGAGTCGGGTCGGCTCGATATCCAATTTGCCACTTTCAATTTTGGATAAATCAATAACGTCATTGAGCAGGCTACGCAGGTGCATCCCGTTGCGCTGAATGGTCAACAGATGCTCGTCTGTCCGCTTTTCCACAGGCTCCGCCAGCAGCAAGTCAGTGTAGCCAAGAATGGCTGCCAGCGGCGTTCGCAGCTCGTGACTGAGCCGGGCCAGAAAATCGGTTTTGGCCCGGCTTTCCGCTTCCACGCGGGTACGTTCCAGTCGCTCAAACTCCATGTCACGCCGGGACAGAGCATAACGGATGGCCCGAGCCAGCGTACGCCCTTCAAGATTCTGCTTTGAAAGGTAATCGGTGGCACCGGCATTACGGGCCATGGCATCAGTTTCCAGATCTTCCTGACCTGTCAGCATGATAATCGGAGCTACGAAGCCAAGCTGCCTGGCTTTCCTCAGCAACTGGATGCCATCGGTGGAACCGAGGTGAATATCCATCAGGCAAAGATCGTGGTGGTTAGCGCTGATCCAGTCCAGCGCCTGCCCTTCATCACTGGCCCAATCGAGACGAAACTGATCCCCAAAAACGTCTTCCAGATATTCCCGGGTCAGCAGGTAGTCGTCTTCATCATCTTCGATCAACAGAAGACGCATACGCCTGAGTGACGCCTCGACCGCAACCTCCGTCATGGTTTCAGGGTTCCCGATGTGGTGGCAGTTGAACGATTTCCAGCCAGTACTGCCCCAGGCTCTTCATCAGGTCAACCAGACCGGAGAACGTGACGGGCTTGGCTATATAGGAGGCGGCCCCCAGTTCGTAGCCCTTGAGCATGTCTTCCTCGGCTTTTGAAGTGGTGAGTATGACAACCGGTATGGAACGGAGCCTGGCATCGGCCTTGATTTCCTTCAGGGCACTGCGGCCATCCATGCGTGGCATGTTAAGATCCAGAAGAATAAGGTCTGGCCGTGGAGAGGCCTCAGGGTCAGCATAATCCCCCTCGCGTCTCAGATACGCCAGTAACTCGACTCCGTCATCTACCTGTTTAAGCACATTGATCAGCCGGCTTTCCTCCAGGGCTTCCCGACAGAGGGCCTGATCGTCTTCGTCATCATCCGCCATCAGTATGACGATCGGCTTACGCTTCTTGCTTTCCATTCATTTCTCCTGCGGGGGATGGGTCAAGTGGCTGTTTGGGCTGGCGCTCAGGCAGACGGACCTGAAACTCGGCCCCCTCCCCGGGTTCACTATGTGCCGAGATCAGACCATCATGACGCTCGACGATCCGGCGACAAACAGCCAGACCAATACCGGTTCCTTCATACTCGCTGCGCTGATGCAGCCGCTGAAAGGGGCTGAATATCCGTTCAAGGTACTGCTCATCAAACCCGATTCCGTTATCTTTGATGAAGACATCGTACCACTCAAACTCGTCCGGTTGGGATTCTGCACTAAGTTTTCGGGCAGTGATCTGTACCTCGGGGTCACAATTCCCACGCTGAAACTTCAGGGCATTCGAAATCAGATTGAGAAAAAGCTGCTTCATTTGCCAGCGGGAACACTCCAGTGTGGGAAGTTCGCCCACCTCGATTCTGGCGCCGGTTTCTTCGATGCGGACTTCCAGATCATCCAGCACCTCTTCCACAACCTCGGCCAGCGGCACCTGATCCCACTCTGGCTGGCGGGTGAATACCCGGGAATAAGTCAGCAGATCACTGATCAGTTGGGACATTCTTCCGGCAGCGCTCTGCATGCGGCTAATGTATTCAGTACCGCGTCCTTCCAGAACCTCTCCGTACTTGGTCTGCAGACGGTCACCAAAGGCACGGATTTTCCTCAAGGGTTCCTGCAGATCGTGAGAGGCAACGAATGCGAAATCCTGAAGCTCCCGGTTACTGCGTTCCAGCTCCCGTGCATAACGTGTGATGGTTGCTGTCCGCTCCTGCACTTTTTCTTCGAGTCGCAGCTTGGCTCTTTCCAGCTCTTTGTTACGGTCCTCATTCTCACGCGCGTTGCGCCCAACCAGCAGATAGACCGAAAAGATCAGCATAGTACTGATCAGAAGCGTGGCTATGATCACGGTCAGACTGTCCTGCCGCCCTACTGCCACATCTGATCGGAGTCTGGCCAGCAGAGCGTCTTCGGCAGCCAGCATGTCTGTAACGATCTTTTGGATATCATTCATCATCTGCCGGCCAACATCACTTCGCACCCAGGCCCTGGCTTTTTCGTCCTGATTCTCCTGAACCAGGGAAACCGCCCCCTGCATTTCCAGGGTCTTGTCGGCAATCAGTTCAACAAAGCGAACCAGGCGCGCTTCCTGCCCCTCGATTTCTGTCTGTATGGCCTGCAGACGGGGCACTGATACCTGTAACAGACGCAGTGCCTGAAGGTAGTCAGTGAGATACTTTTCGTCATCCGTAATCAGATAACCGCGCTGACTGGTCTCAGCATCCTGGACCAGAATGTAGGTATCCCGGATGATGGCCTTGACGTTCTGGGTATTAATCAGGCTGTCCGTGGCATCAAGAAAGTCCCGCATGACTTTGACGCCGACGGTACCGGTGATAAGAAGCGCAAGGAACCCGAGGATGAAGGGCAGAACCCAGCGGTGTCGGAGTTGTTCGAGGAGGCGACTACTTTTTCTGGGCATCACCCAGAATCCGGGAACATTGCCGACACTCACTGAGAATGCGATCCAGATTTTCGATCACTGCCGAACTCGGCTGACCATTCTGGATCTGTAGTTTCGCCAGCTCAGCACAGACGGAAATGCTGTTCAGCGGATTGCGAACGTCATGCACCAGCTTGCGCATATCGCTCAAGGGCGCATTGTCTTCATGGGCTTTCAAGGCCACCTTCCTCCTCATACTCGTTCAGACGGTTGTACAGGGTCTTGAGACTGATACCCAGCACTGAAGCCGTCTGTTTCTTGTCTCCCTGATAATGCGCCAGGGTCAGGCGGATCAGTTCCTTTTCAATTTCGCTGATAGTCTTGCCAACCTGTAAGCCCTGACGCCCCTCTTCTTTACGGCTAGCAAAAGGCGAGCCAAAGTTTTCAGGCCAGACCACCTGCTTCGAGTCCGGAGGCGTCAGAATAAACGCCCGGTGAACAGCATGCTTGAGTTCACGGACATTGCCAGGCCAGTCATAAGCCTGAAGCCGCTCCAGGTCACGGTCACCCAGGGTAAAAGCTGTGCCATTTTCGATGTTCAGACGCTTCAGAAAGAAATCGGCCAGCATGGGGATGTCTTCCTTGCGCTCGCGCAAGGCGGGAACCGAGATAGGAAACGCCGCCAGGCGGAAATAAATGTCTTCGCGCATGCACTCGCCTTTGGCGATCTCGTCCAGCCCCCGGTTGGTGGCGGAAACAACCCGGCAGTTCACCGGGATTTCTGCTGTGCCACCAACCCGGACCACCTGCCCGGTTTCCAGCACCCGCAGCAAGTTAGGCTGCTGATCGAGTGGCATTTCGGTGATTTCATCCAGAAACAGGG
>JAUIAZ010000240.1 GCA_030427465.1 Gammaproteobacteria bacterium
GCGGTACCGAGATTGCTGACATTGCCGTGGCGATTTCCGAAGGCTCCGGGGTAATCAACAGTGTGCAGCGCTGGGCAATTGAGCTCGCGATGGGCTTCCGGCCCGAACAGGGCGAGGTGGGCGTACTCTACGATCTGCAGCCGAACACCGCGCGCAACACAGCCATCTTTAACGGGCCGGTACCCCGCCTGCGTTTTGCCGGAACCGGCAGCTCCTTCGGCGGAGTCACCAAGCCCTTCATCTCGGGAGCAGATGATTCAACCGTACCTTTGCACAGTGCCTGCGGCGCAGCCAGCAAAGGGGCTTACGACTCCTGCAGCCGCAGTGTCAGGCCCAACGGAAAAATCGAGACGGTTTCCAAGGCGCCTTCCTCGCTGTGGTACAACCACTACGTTGTGCTCATGGGTGAGAAGTCCAACCACGGACAGGTCATCAATAACGAGCGCAGTGGTAATTTCACCACGGTGACCAACAACCGGACTTTCGGCGGTGTCGACGTAGATTTCAGCACCAGGACTGAACGCAAGTGGTGGAGTTGGGGCAAGCGGGTACGCTGGGTTCGTGACGGCGACCGCTACAGCATGTCTGATAACGTTTTCCGCACGCTGAACTGAGTTCTGCGGTGTGCTTGACAGGGCGGCCTCTTCAGGACGCCGCCTTGATACCACCCAGTTGCCAATCGGCCTGACGGGCCAGACTGCCTTCCAGAAAAACCTGTCTCAGCGTGGCCACAAAACGCTGCGGTTCATCCAGCATGGGCAGATGCCCGCTGCGTTCGAACGGGATGAAGTGTCCGTAGGGGCAGTTCTCTGCCAGCCATCGCTGTCCTTGCCAGGGGTACATTTCCGAGCGCCGGCCCGCAAGAACATACACCGGAAGATTCAGTGAGGCAGCCAGTTTGCGCATGTCGTAGTCTTCCTCAAGATAACTGCCCAGGCAGCGCAGATAGGCATGCCAACTTTCCCCCGGAAGGATTCTCTCTGCCACAGCAGGATACCGGCAAAGTCGTCGGACCCACGCTTTTTGCCGCGGCCCTTCCAGCGCGAAGGCAATGAAATCACCCAGCTCCTGGTGGAAGCGATCCCGGAAGTGGCCCGGTAATTCATCGAAGGACAGCGCCGGATCATAGCCTTTTGCCTGTTGGTGAAGGCGCGCCAGTGCCGGCATTTTCCAGCGCCCCTGAGGGCCAAACAGGCCATGGTTCCACTCTTCCGAGTTGAGTACACAGGGCGACTGGTCGATATTAAGGTAGGCGTTGATGCGCCGGGTACCGAATTTTCTGAGGTATTGCAGAGCGGTAAAGGCTCCCATGGAGATTCCGGCCAGGTTGACACTTCTAAGCTGCAGGGCATTCAGAATGTCATCCAGATCTTCTGCGTAATTGCATAGGACAGACCGCTGGTTATGCCGAACCCGGGCTGAGCGTCCAAAGCCGCGCATATCCGGCATGATGATCCGGAATTCTTTGCGCAGCGGCCAGATAAAGGGGAGCCAGTGGGCGGAGTGCATCCCGAACCCATGAAGCAGGATCAGCGGCCTGCCACGACCCACAATCCGGACATACAGGCTGGCGCCATCTCGTGCTGTAAAGTAAGGCATCTCTCACCCCCGTGGACTGCTTGTGCCTGGCTGAGTTAACTCTTTTGAGTGTAGCTCAGGGCGACGGGTCTGCCATGAGGGTCTGGTCAAGCAGGTGGGCCAGTCGCACGCCAGCCTGCTGCAGGCGGCGCTGTGTCCACTGGGTTTCTGCCTGCAGCTCTTCCGGCTGAAAGGGCTGGTTCTGGTTATGCCGGTGAAAAATGGTGGCTGTTTTGCGGTAAGACTCCATGGCCCAGGTCGCCAGTGTATCTCTCTGCCAGTTTATGCGTTGCTTGTCTGAAATGCCTTCGTAAAGATGCTGGCCCTGTTTTTTCCAGCTCCGCCTCTCAGGGTAGGAGACCACATCATGATCCCAGAACACATGCAGGTTCACCTGGCTGAGGTCCTGATCCTGAGGTCGCCAGGGCAAGCGAAAATCGCGGCGTTCGGACAATGTGCTTTTGCGCCAGCTCATGAGCGCCTCTGACAGACGCAGTGAGTCCCGGGTGCCGCCACGGGTGCCTTCAGGAGAGACATGCAGGGGTTGGTGCAGATCAGAAACAAAGTGGCCCAGGTACATCAGCATTTCTACTGGGCGGTTGCTGTAAGGCGGTGCGACGGCCGCTTGCTCCGAACCCAGACGCCAGTCAGTCAGCCCCTTCAGATAGGCGAGAATGGCTCCGGTTACACAACCTTCCGGTGGACAGGTCAGTGCATCCCCGGTATCCGCCACCCGCGGCAGGTTACTGAAATGGTGTGGGGCCGCATAGCGGTACTGTCTGAGCTTGCGGATCTCATCAGCCCACAGACAGCTCTGGGCAAAGGTGCGATAGTGGCTGTTCCTGAGCAGTTGCCGGATGGCATTCCGGGTGTTTTCCTGCACCAGTCGCCAGGCTATGTCGCAGCTGACCAGGTGGCCCTGACGGCCCCAGGCCGCGCTTGTTTGCGCCAGGCTGAGACAGAACAGCAGCAGTATAAGCCGCGTCAGCATAAGCCGGGAGTTCAGGCTGTGTAAGGCGGGCACTGGGCCGGTACCCGTGTATTCTTCAGGCGCACGTAGCACGGGCGCCCGTTTTCGTAAGGGGGATAGGCTTCTCCTTCGATCAGGGGAGCGAGATACGCCCGGGCGGCCCGGGTAATGCCGTAGCCATCCTCGCGAATATATTCCGGCGGCATCTTGCGCTCGAAATTGGCGATCTGATCCAGCGGAGCCGCTTCAATACGCCAGCGGTAAGGCACTGACTGTTCGCGGATAATGACCGGCATGATCGCGGTTTGGCCCGCCAGAGCGAACTCGACCGCGGCTTTGCCGACGGCCCATGCCTGCTCCAGGTCTGTCGCTGAAGCCATATGCCGGGCCGAGCGCTGCAGATAGTCTGCGACCGCCCAGTGGTGGCGATATCCGTGTCGCTCATGGATCATATTGGCGAGAAGCGGTGCCAGCCCTCCCAGTTGGGTATGACCAAATACATCGGTGAGGGCGGAGTCCGTCAGGAACTGCCCGTCGCCTGTTTGTACCCCCTCAGAAGCCACAATGACGCAGAACCCATCCCGTTCAACCACTTCCCGGACCTGTGTCAGAAAACGCTCCGGCTCGAATATAACCTCGGGGAACAGAATGATCTGCGGGCTGTCTGTTTCTGTATCCTGGGCCAGCCCGGCAGCGGCAGCCAGCCACCCGGCGTGTCTTCCCATCACTTCGAGGATGAAAACCCGGGTCGAGGTTTCACACATGCTCTGCAGGTCCAGCGAGGCCTCGAGTATGGAGGTGCTGACATATTTGGCGGCTGAGCCGAAACCCGGGCAGGTATCGGTGAGCGGCAAGTCGTTATCCACGGTTTTCGGAATGCCGACACAGGTGAGGGGGTATCCCAGTGCCTCGGCCGCCCGGGCCACTTTGAGGGTGGTGTCGGAAGAGTCATTTCCCCCGTTATAAAAAAAATAAGCGATGTCGTGGGCGGCAAAAACCTCAAACAGACGCTGGTAAGGAGCCGGATCCTGCTCGTGATCCGGCATTTTAAGGCGGCAGGATCCGAAGGCGCTGCCCGGGGTATGCCGCAGTGCGGCAATGTCCTGCTCGCTTTCCAGCGAGGTGTCGATCAGCTCCTCGCGCAGGGCACCGAGTATGCCGTTGCGTCCCGCGAAGACGGTACCGATTGCGGGTGATGCAGAACGCGCAGTCTGCAGAACGCCACAGGCTGAGGCGTTGATGACGGCAGTAACGCCGCCGGACTGGGCGTAGAACGCGTTTCGCTTGCTCATGCTCTTTCCCCTTGGTGAGTTCTGGCGCGCAGGGTACCTGAGCCCCCCGGATCTGGAAATACTGTTTTATCCTGCCTGTGAAACCCTTGACTGGCCAGAAACTTTTGGGGCGTAGGCAGACTTGCCTCCCTTTGCGCCGCTTGGCACACTCTTTCGATTGGCAGCAGGGTATCCTGGCTGCCCGGCGTGCAACGGGAGAATCTATGCACATTTACATCATGGGAATCTGCGGTACCTTCATGGGCAGTCTGGCGCTGTTGGCCAGAGAGTTGGGACATCGGGTCAGTGGCTGCGATGCCAATACCTACCCGCCGATGAGCACGCAGCTGATGCAGGCCGGTATTGATGTTCGTGAGGGCTACAACCCGTCGCATCTGGATCCTGCCCCCGATGTGGTGGTGATTGGCAATGCCATGGGGCGCGGTAATCCGATGGTGGAGTATGTTCTGGACAAGGGCATGCCCTATACCAGCGGGCCGCAGTGGCTGGCAGAGCACGTGCTGAAAGATCGCTGGGTGCTGGCAGTATCCGGAACGCATGGCAAGACGACCACCAGCAGCATGCTGGCCTGGATACTGGATCAGGTGGGGCTGGCGCCAGGCTTTCTGATCGGTGGGGTGCCGCAGGGTTTCCCGGTTTCCGCGCGTCTTGGCGATACACCATTTTTCGTGATTGAAGCGGATGAGTACGACAGTGCCTTTTTCGACAAGCGATCCAAGTTTGTTCATTACCGTCCGCGAACGCTGGTCATCAATAATCTGGAGTTCGATCACGCTGATATCTTCCGGGATCTGCAGGACATCCAGCGACAGTTTCACCATCTGGTACGAACCGTTCCCGGCCAGGGGCTGATTATTGCACCGGCCGAAGCCGAGACGGTGAAGGACACGCTCCGAATGGGCTGTTGGTCTGAGCACCAGACCTTCGGTGGCAGTGAGTCAGCCGATCTCAGTACCGAGCTGAAACAGGCCGATGGCAGTCACTTTGCCGTCAAACAGTTCTCGGAGGCCGTGGCGGAAGTGCGCTGGGATCTGACCGGTGACCATAACGTCAATAACGGTCTGGCGGCGATCCTGGCAGCACGGCATATTGGTGTACAGATCCGTCACGCCGCCGATGCACTGTGTCGGTTCCCGGGAGTCAAGCGGCGCCTTGAGCAGATCGCCAGTCACGATGGCATTGTGGTGTATGACGACTTTGCTCATCACCCGACAGCCATCGCCAGTACCCTGGCAGGGCTACGGGCGCGGGTTGGCGATGCGCCCATCTGGGCCTGTATCGAGCCGCGCTCCAATACCATGAAGATGGGCGTGCATGCCGACACCCTGTTGCAGTCTGCCGAGCTGGCCGATCGTGTATTCTGGGCGGATTTTGCCGGATACGACTGGCTGGCGGAGAAGCTCGCCACTGCTGGTGAGCGACATGTGCACATGCAGAGCGCTGACAAACTGGAAGAGGCCTTGAAACAGGCCCGGGGACCCCTGCATATCGTACTGATGAGCAATGGCGGTTTTTCCGGTTTGCCAGCCAGACTCAAAACCCACTTTTCCCGGGACCCGTTACATGTCTGATTCAAGCCCTCCGCAGGAGGTTACTCTGGCCATTACCGGTGCCTCAGGTTTTCCCTATGCCTGGCGTCTGATCGGGTGTCTGGTGGCGGCTGGGGCCAGAGTACATCTGATGGTCAGTCGTGCAGCCCGTGTCGTCGCAGCCACCGAATCCGATATCAAACTCAAGGCCCAGCCACGTACCCTGAGTGAGCAGATTGGCGAGCATTTCAGTGCAGCACCAGGTCAGATTCAGGCCTATGGGGAAGAAGACTGGTTCTCGCCG
>JAUIAZ010000241.1 GCA_030427465.1 Gammaproteobacteria bacterium
GGCTTCGATTTTTTCACCCGTTTCCTGGTCAATTTTCTTCCAGTATTCAAAGGCCCTGAGCAGTACCTCCTCACTCACGCCATCCTTCAGGTGGCCGCTCACGTTGCTGACCAGGCGCTCGCGGGCTGCCTCATCCATCACCTCGCGCACCAGCGTCGTCGCCTGTACAAAGTCGTCATCTTCCTTGTGCGCTGTATACGCCTGGCGCAAGACTTCACCACTGGCAGACCAGGTCTCATCTTCCGGGGCTCGACTGGGGTCAGCCTGGGGCCCGCCTTTGCTGTTTGGGGCGTAAACCGGGTCGGAAACCTTGTCCATGCGCAGGGCGCCATCCTTGCTATAGCTATGCACCGGACAGACCGGCCGGTTCACCTCGACCTGCTTGTAATTCACACCCAGACGGGCGCGATGGGCATCTGCATAGGCAAACATACGGGCCAATAACATTTTGTCCGGGCTAACGCCAATCCCGGAAGGCAGATTGTTGGGCTCGAAGGCCGCCTGCTCAATTTCCGTATGGTAGTCCGTCGGGTTACGGTTCAGTTGCAGCTTGCCAACTTCCTGCAAGGGATAATCGGCATGAGGCCAGACCTTGGTCAGGTCGAAGGGATTGAAACGATAGGTTTCCGCATCCTTGAACGGCATGATCTGAACCATCATGGTCCAGCTGGGGTACTCCTTCCGCTGAATGGCCTCGTAGAGATCCTTGATAT
This sequence comes from Gammaproteobacteria bacterium, assembly GCA_030427465.1. Lineage (GTDB taxonomy): Bacteria > Pseudomonadota > Gammaproteobacteria > Pseudomonadales > Oleiphilaceae > JADJWY01. The sequence goes on from JAUIAZ010000241.1 coordinate 714, forward strand.
GGTAATCACTCTCTTGACCGGCGATCTTGTCCGCTTCGTCCTGGGTCAGACACTCGATTCCCTGGTCGGTCTTGAAGTGATACTTGACCCAGAATTTCTCCCCTTTGGCATTCACCCACATATAGGTGTGGCTGCTGTAGCCATTCATCTTCCGCCAGGACGCCGGAATCCCCCGGTCTCCCATGAGCCAGGCCACCTGGTGTGCGGACTCCGGTGACAGGGTCCAGAAGTCCCACTGCATGTCATGATCGCGCAGGTGGGTATCGGCGCGGCGTTTCTGGGAGCGGATAAAGTGCTGGAACTTCATGGGATCGCGAATGAAGAACACGGGCGTGTTGTTGCCCACCATGTCGTAGTTTCCCTCACTCGTATAGAACTTGATGGCAAAGCCCCGCGGGTCACGCCAGGTGTCCGGGCTGCCGCGCTCTCCGGCCACCGTGGAAAAGCGCATCAGCACATCGGTGCGGGCATCCGGCTGAAACACCGCCGCGCGGGTAAACTCGCTCACATCCTGAGTCACCTGAAACTGTCCGAAGGCGCCGCCACCTTTCGCATGCGGCTGTCGTTCGGGTATGCGCTCGCGGTTGAAGTTCGCCATCTGCTCGATGAGATAATGATCGTGCAATGCAATCGGTCCTTTCGGCCCCACTGTCAGTGAATGCTCATCGCTGTGGACGGGAATGCCCGCGTCCGTCGTTGTCGGCTTGTTGTGTGCCATTGGTGCCCCCGTGTGGAATCAGAAAATGGTCAGAACTTTGTAAATCCTGTGTTCTGCGCCTGTAACTCTTACATGGCCCTGAAACAGAAACGGCGTTGAACCAGGGGAATCCGGCCTGAGCGGACTCCTTCAGCACAGGGATAGCCAGATGCGTGCCAGCCGCCGGCGAGGAAGCCGGCGCTGAGTGTCACAAGGGTAGGAATTCCTTACTCATCACCCTCGCGATAAAGCGTGAGCACATCGGCTTCCTGCAAGCCGCCCAGAATCTCAAAAGGCGCTTTGGCTGCCGCCTGAAACTCCGCGAGGCTGATTTTGGGAAACACAAAATACTTGGCCGCGACCTTTTCCTTGGTCGCCGCGAAAACCACCCGGTCGATACCGGCAAAGCGGATGGCTGACAGGCACATTTCACACGGTTGCAGGGAGGAATAAAGCGTACAGCCGCTGAGGTCAGGGCTCTGCAGGCGCTTGCCGGCACGGCTGATGGCGACGATCTCGGCATGGCGGGTCGGGTCATTGTCGAGATGCACCTCGTTAACCCCTTCAGCGACCGCCTCACCATCGCGCACAATCAACGCCGCGATGCCATTGCGCTCGCCTTCCCCTGCCGCCTGCCGGGCCAGGCTGACGACCCGCTCCATGAAGAAACTGTCCTGGGACGATGCGGTTGGCCTGTCCATAAAAAAAACCCTCCGGTAAACGATGATTTACCGGAGGGTATTCAAGAAGTGTACCGGGTATCAGGCAGGCGCTTTACTCAGCAGCGGGACCCACTCGCCTTTGCCTTTCTCGATGAACATTTCTTTCAGCAGTGGTACCGAGTGGATACCGGAAATGCTGACCGCCGTGATCATGCCCGCAATCATGGCACCGACGACTCCACAGCTCAGGGTATCCTGACCGGTGAGGTAAAGCCCCTTGACGCGGGTGGCCGGTCGCAGCCAGTCCTGCTCGAAACGCAAGGGGTCATGATCCAGACCGTAGATCTCGCCCCTGCTGTAGCGGCAATAAAAATCGGTAGACAACGGGGTGGAGGTCTCATAGTAATCGATCTTGCCACGCAGCTGCGGGAACTTGCTGTACAACACTTCCAGCATCTGCTGGGACAGCTCTTCCTTCAGGGCTTCGTAATCCTCCCCCCGCTGTCCCCAGGTGGTGTCCTTCCATTTCTCAAACTGGTCATAAGGAGCCGGCGCGACAATCTCGATGGCAGAGCGGCCCGGATAGCGCGCCTGGTAGGAGGGATCCTTGGCAGACGGGAAGGAGATATAGACCACGGGCAGCGGACGGTTCAGATCTTTCGTAAACGCCTCGATCTCGGCATCGTGGTGCTCACTCAGGTAAATCCACTGGTTGGTTTTCGGCAGATCCAGCGATTCGGTGGTACCTTTCAGACCGATGTACATGCCCAGGTGAGCCATCGAGGGGCGGATGTTGCGGCGGACTTTCGGGTAGCCACAGTAATCGCTGGTTTTCTCATCCAGCAGGTGTTCAAAGGTATTCACCACACCCGCGTTACTGATGACCAGCGGCGCCTTGATCACCGTACCGTCCTTCATCTGCACGCCTGTGGCTTTCTTGCGCTCCACCAGAATACGCTCAACATCGGCATAGGTCATGACATCCCCACCGCCCTGCTGAATGACCGGAATGATGGTTTCCGCCATCTGCGAGGCACCACCCACCGGATAATAGCCCCCATGCAGGTAATGCTTGGCGATCAGGCAGTGAATCAGGAAGCTGGATTTCTTCGGTGGCATGCCACAGTCGCCCCACTGCCCGGTGAGCACGCCAATGAGCTTTTCATTGTCGGTCAGGGAACGCAGCACTTCGTAAGTGGTCTTGTTGAAGTAGCTGGGCAGCGCCATCTTCAGCAAGCGGCTGGCCACCGGCAAGGAGGCCCGTGGCAGCAGTTTACCCAGGGTGTAGAACTGCATCGCCTGGTTCACCCGCGACAGCATCTTCAGGTAGCGGTCGAGTGTTTTTTCCTCACCCGGGAAGGCTGCCAGAATGGACTCGCGGAAACCGTCCTTGCCCGCCTTGAGCTCAAACACTTCATCGCCCAGATGAAAGCAATCATAAGTCTCGCCCATGGATGCCCACTTGAGATTGCCGTCCGTAATGTAATCAAACAGCTTGCGGCCCAGCGTGTGAGGCGAACCCATATCGCCGATGTAGTGCACGCCCACATCCCACTCATAGCCATCACGGCTGTAACTGTGGGTAAAACCGCCCGCGGTGTAATGCTGCTCCAGCACCAGGACCTTCTTGCCCTGCTTCGACAGGCAGGCGGCCGAAGCCAGGCCACCAATGCCAGAGCCCACCACGATGGCATCATAGTCGGAGTCCACACGGGTCGGGCGGTAGCGCTTGCCAATGCGAATGGTGCTGGGCTTCTTGGCGCGACTGCCGCCGGGTCTGGTTTCTGCCATGGGGTCTTCCTCCTGGATGCTTCACGATCAGTACGATGAGAACCCAGATTACGACCATCCGCAAGCATATGCAACTTTTTGCATAATACATTTTGTGAACCAGACTGCATTTACGGGTTGACGGCAACGGGTTGACCCGCTTGAATGCGCTGACACGCTGTTGAGAAAAGCCCATGTCCCTGCCTCATGCCATCCTCGCCCTGCTCGACTTTGAAAAAAGCAGTGGTTACGACCTCGCCAAACGTTTCAACAGCAGTATCAGCTTTTTCTGGTCCACCACCCATCAGCAGGTTTACCGGGAGCTGGGCAAGCTCACCGAAAAGGGATGGGTCGAATTTGAGTCCGTCAGCCAGAGCGAAAAGCCCGATAAAAAGGTTTACCACATTACCGAAGCCGGTCACGACGCCTTGCTCGACTGGCTGAACAAACCGGCGCCGGCAGCCCGCTTCAAGGAGCCGATGCTGATCAAGCTGTTTGCCGGCCGGCTGCTGAGCCGGGAAGCACTGCACGAGGAAGTCGATGCGCATGAAAACCGTCACCGCAAAACGCTGGGCTATTACCGTGAGGTGGAACAGCGCCTGAAGGCTGCCCCGGGTGAAGTGAAGCGGCGCTACCTGCTGCCCTATATGACCATGCGCCTGGGAATCCGGCTGGAAGAAGCCTGGCTGGAGTGGATTCAGGAAGTGCGGGAGGTGCTCAACGAGCAGAAAGATCCTTTACAAAAAGATTAAATCGCCTACAAAAACGGTACTGGTTCACATTTTTCACTTATAATGCAGTGAGAGCTTGTAACCGAGGCCGTGATATGTATAGCAAAACCCTACCCCTGCTGTGCGTGCTGCTGAGTGGCAGCTGGTTAAATTCGGCAAGCGCCGTGGAACCTCTGGATGACAGCGGACTGTCCGCCTTCCACCTTATCGGTCTGGATGCCCCGGCTGCCGGCAGCCAGCGCAGTGCGGTCTACGATGACGTGTCCGAACGCAACGTGAAAGTCGTCAATCGCAAGCTGACCCAGGCCAAAACCCTGAGTGAGAATGACGACCCGCAGCCCAACGATGCGCTGATCAAGACCACCACCGACAACTCGGATACCTTCAATCTGCGCAGCGTGGCGGGCCAGGTTGAGTTCCGTCGTGCAGAGGTCAACCTGAGCTCGCCCATCAGCGCCACCGGCGGCGGCAACGTGCAGAATATCCGGTCGGACCTGCAGGTGAACGTGGTTTCGCGCTGAGCGTACCCGCACCGGCATCAATCCTGCCAGAACGGTTTTTCGCCTTCACGCACCGCGTCGTAGCGACTGATGCCGATGTCCTTGAGCGTGGCATCACTGAGCGCCAAGAGTTCCCGACGCTGTTTTTTTCGCTGATCCCACAGACGCCATTGGCGGTAAAGCCGCTTCCACCACGCCTGTGCTGTTTCTGTCTGTTTGCCCTGGGCTGCTATCTGCCAGTAATCTGAACGAATCATTGCGGGTTCCTCCGAACATATTGAGTGAGAAAGGGCTGCCTGGCCCGTGACTCTTATTCCAGCGCAAGGCCCGTCAGCATTCCAATCGTGATTTCGGATGATGACCATCAGATATTCCGATGGCATGGAAAGGCCAAAGTGGTTACCTTGAGACTCACACGCTTTCGGACCCGTGTCGTCATGCGTTCTCCTTTCCCAGAGAGTGGCTGAGGTGCCTATGGAAATTGGTCAGCTGAAAACTTTCATTGCCGTGGCTGAAGAAGCCCACCTGACGCGTGCGGCAGAGCGCCTGTATA
>JAUIAZ010000008.1 GCA_030427465.1 Gammaproteobacteria bacterium
TTGATAAAAAGTCCGCAGAGACGGATACATAATGCTTCCGGGCGTGCGAATTAATTCAGGCATTGCGGCGCATGGAGACCAGCGATTCTTCTCAGCCTGTCAGAATACCTCAATTGAAATTTGACTACACTGATAAACACATTGATCGCTGTGGATCCCCCATGATCTCGCGACGCGCCCGTGATGGCAGATTCTGCAAGTTTGTCCATGACTTCTGGGATGCCGGCCGTCAGGCTTCGGAAGTCCGGTTTCCAGTAGCAGCGGCAACCATTACGAACCCTCGGGCACCCCGCTTGGCCCGGGCAGATCGGGCCACCTTGAGAGACTGTGAAACCCAGTCCTCAAGGGCCGCTGCCTCATTAAAAATTTCGGGGGGCGCCAGGCAGTAGGACATGCGAAAAGGTTTGCCATTGCGCTCATACTGAAAAGGCGGAAGCCCCCGCTTCGCGTACCGTTCTGCCAGTTTCTTGTCCACCTTCAGGTAAAGCTGTTCATCAGCAATCAGCCCGACCATGACATCATCGATATACACGCCATGACCGCCGAACATTGCTCTGGCGCGTGGAATACCCAGCACCTGAAACTCGGCGAGCAAGAAGTCGATCAAGGCCTGGACACCCTCCTTGCTGCTCAAGCGTACACCTCGAAACCAATCCAGACGTAAGCGATGTAACCCGCGAGTAATATGCCACCTTCCAGACGGCTGAGCCGTCTGGCGGTATACAGGAACCCCAGCGCCATCAAAGCCGTACCCAAAAGAACCCACTGGTCGAATTCCACCACCCGCAAGTGAAGCGGCAGTGGTTGCAGAAGACAGGACACGCCGAGAATACCCAGCAGATTAAAAATATTGCTGCCCAGAATATTGCCGACTGCCACGTCGGCATGTCTGCGCAGCGCGGCAATGACCGAAACGGACAGCTCCGGAAGTGAGGTGCCCACGGCAACCACGGTGAGTCCGATAACGGCCTCTGAAACGCCGTAAGAAGTCGCCAGGCCAATGGCGCCCTGCAACAGCACTCTGGAACCGAAAATCAGCAGGAGGAGCCCGAGGAGAGTGGCCGATGCCGTCCACAGCCAGCTTCGCGGCACCAGGGTCAGCTCATCAGCTTCCGCCTGGTGCAGCTCGGCAGACGGCCCGGCATCCGCTTTCTCGCTGCGATAGGCCCAGACCAGGTAGCCTCCGAGTCCAGCCAGGAAAATCAGGCCGTCGAGTTTGTCCAGAATGCCCCCGGCCCCGAGAACCAGAAACAACCCTGTCGCCGACACCATAGTCAGGCCATCCCGTCGCAGCGACAAAGGCCGCACCGTCAGGGGCGTAATCAGCGCACACAGACCGAGAATCAGCAGAATGTTTCCGATATTGCTTCCGACCACATTGCCGATGGCCAGATCCGGCTGCTCACGCAGGGCAGCATCTACTGAAACCACCAGTTCCGGCGCGGAGGTCCCAAAGCCCACGATCACCAACCCCGTCAGCAAGGGAGAAACTTTCAGCTTCCTCGCGGCTGAAAGAGAACCACGAATCAAGGCCTCTCCCCCGAGTGTCAGCAGGGCAATACCTACAATCAGAAACAGCCAGTCACTCATCCGTAATACTCCTTGTCATTCCCTGTGAATCAGCCTTTGCCGGGGTTACCAGAGAGCCGGGTCATTGAATGCTGTGACACAGCGCGTTTCACCCCTGATCACCGGGACAGGAGTGCCATCGAGGGTCTGAGCCAACCAGCCAACAGGCTGGCTGAGCGGCCAGGGTGCAGCAATCTCTTCCTGGCTGATCCGTCTGAAACCCGTCTGGCCATAATACGCCGGATCCCCATAGGTGAATACGAGTTCCACCGCCTGCGCCGCAAGCTTCTCAAGCCCGAATTGAATCAGCCTCTGCCCAATGCCCTGACGCTGCGCACGCGTCGCCACTGCGACGGGCGACATCAGAAAGGCAGATTGCTCATTGGCCAGAGTCAGACGGCTGAAAAACAGCGCCGCAAGCACCACCCCGCCATCAGCAGCAACGCAGCCCAGCAGGTCATCCGCGGCTGTCCCAGCAATCAGGTCTGAAACCAGTTTGCCTATCTGCGCACCTTCTTCGGCGCCTTCTGAATCAGAAAATACCTCAGTAAACAGCTGGCACACTGCCTCCGACTGGGATGCCTCAAAGACCGCAAACTGTACAGACATCCTACGCCATGACCTCATGTCGCTGAGTGCTTACCATTTGACGATACCGCGAGTGACTTTAACGCCACCAACCAGGGTGGAACCGCCCAGATCTTTGGCAAGACGCAGCAGCGTTTGATGAAAACCCAACACCGGAAATACCGCTTCCACTTCACGGATGGCTGTCCTGCTCATGCCCTTGCGCACCAGTCCCATAGAGGCATCAATCCAGTCCGCCTTGCGACAGGCTTCAATCACGTCCTGATGAGGCCCTTTGTATGGCATGATCTTGTGATGCCAGTGAATGGCCCCCTTCAGGGCTTCCGGGTCTAGCCCCCAGCCCTGCTTGCTGTTGTCGGCCAATGCCAATGCCTCGGAAGGTTCCAGATAGGCCAGCTCGTGATCTGTCCACAGACCCAGGTCATGGTAGACAAAGGCTGTCTCCACCAGCGGCTCGTGCGCTTCCGCGCCACCCAGAAAATGCATGGCGTAGGTAATGGTGCGATAAACGTGATTCCGGTACGCCGGGAAGTCAGTCCCGATCTGCTCCCTGTAGGGCTCGAACAGTGCTTCGACGCGCGGCCGCACCGACTTGATTTCAATTACAGACATGGATAACCAGCTTTCCTATGTGCTGTTTGGTTTCAAACACCTTCTGTGCTTCCGCGATCTGTTTCAGAGCGAAAGTTTCCGCGACGAGTGGCGCAATATCGCCCGACTCAATGCGTTTGATCAGATTCCCGAAAACCTCAGGCTCCAGAACCGTGCAACCATACAGTGTCAGGTCTTTCAGATACAGGGTTCGCACGTCGAGCTCCACCAGAGGCCCCGCAATCGCACCCGAAGTAGCATAGCGACCAAAGGGCTTCAGCACATCCAGCAAGGTTGGCCACTGCTTGCCGGCTACCAGATCAACCACCACATCAACCTGGTTCCTGCCAAGCACAGTGACAAGATCCTCGTCCCGCGTCAGAGTCCGGGATGCACCCAAGCGCATCAGCGCATCGGCCTTGGTTGCTGAGGTGACCGCAAGCACATTGGCGCCACGCGCCTTCGCCAGTTGCACCGCAGCGGAGCCAACGCCTCCGGATGCCCCGGTCACCAGTACCTGATCGCCAGCCCGGACACGCGCACGGGTCAGCATGTTTTCCGCAGTTGAGTATGAGCACGGAAAGGAAGCCAGCTCGGCATCACTTAGTGAGGTCTCAATCGGGTATGCATGGCGGGCAGCCACCCGGGTATATTCAGCGAAGCCGCCATCGCACTCGGAACCGAAGTACCAGGGTTGCTCAAGGGTTTTTCCGCCCGCCTCAAACAGACAGGGTTCAATCAGAACCCGCTTGCCCAACAGCCCCTCGTCGGCTCCTTCACCCAGTGCAACGACCTCACCGCAGACATCTGCGCCCTGAATTCGCGGAAATTCCAGCGCACTGCCGGACCAGGAAGCATCACTGGCATCCCCTTCCGACTTGGAGTACCAACCCACGCGCGTGTTGAGATCTGTGTTGTTCACGCCTGCCGCCCTGACCCGGATCAGCACCTCGCCGGCAGCCGGTCGCGGAACCGGGATGTCCTCCCGGTAAACCAGCTTGTCCAGCCCACCATGTCCGGTCAGCTGCACGCCTTTCATCTGCTCGGGTAAGTTTGCCATTTTCACTCCTCTATCGGCTTGGTTCGGTTGGTGCGGTTTCTCTGACAACGTTTGCTGTAGCCGAGACTAGAGCGAGCGGGCCAGCGCCCGTGTTTTTTCCAGCCATTTTTTCCGCTGCACAGGCGATGCGGTCCTGACCGGCCCCAGTGACAGAATTTTCACCGGCTTGATGCCGGAAAACTCCAGAATGGTCTTTTTCATCTGATGGTGCCCGGGCATCTTGTAGACCCAGCGAAAGTACCAGGGTGGCGTATCCATGGTCACTAACAGATGTGCACTGCGTCCTGCCAGCAGGCGATCCCAGAGGGGAGAGTTCTTGCGATATCTGAAGGCAAAGCCCGGCAGAAACACCCGGTCAATAAAGCCTTTCAGCAGAGCCGGCATGGCCCCCCACCAGATCGGATAGACAAAGACCAGGTGGTCGGCCCAGACAATGGAGTCCTTGACGGTTTCAAGGTCTGGTTCCAGAGCCTGAATCCCTTTGTAGCCTTTGTGAAGAACAGGGTCGAAGTGCAGCGAGCCAAGCGCATGGTAGCGCAGTTCATGACCGGCCATTTGCGCCGCTTCGCAGTAAGCATTGGCCAGCGCGGCACAAAAACTGTCTGAATCCGGGTGTCCCAGAATCACGGTAATTTTTCGAGGCATGCGGGTCTCGCAGAAGGTCAATACCAGTCAGCACAGGCATTCCAGCACGGACAGGAGCCGGCATCAAGCACTCTAGGGAACACAGGTACTCAGACTGGAGCAGGGTGAAAGCCAGAAACGACTCAGCTTCTCAGAAGCCAAAAACTCTTCCAGGCCAGACTCCGCCGCAATCTGCAGCCACTGAGACTCTGTGAATCCAGGCTCCACGGATTCTTTCAGACCATCCAGCTGATTCAGGGTATTGCTGGCCACCCCGGCCAGACTGCGCAACGTGCCAGACCAGGACCTGACGTATTTCTCCACGGCTTTCATCTGCACGTTGAGACTGGCTTCAAGCGTGGCACCGACCGAATCGACCGGCAGCAGAGCCAGCTCTTCCCCACGGCTGCAGCGGTCATCAGCCTTTACTTTTTCCTGCATTCTCTTTCGGGCGTTTTTGCCATCTGAAACAATCGCCTTCGCCTGATTCTGGGCATGATCCCACCGTTGATCCAGTGAGTTCGCCAGAGCCAGCGCATTGTCACGATTATTCTTCACCACCGTACGGGTGTCCTCCAACCGGCTGAAGAACTCCCGTTCCAGTAGTTCCCCTCTCAGTGGTATCCTGAACACGTCGGCAAAACGGCGAATCTCATTGATGGCCTGCTGAGTCTCATGGCGGATAGGGTTGGCTTCACGGCGCATCATCTCAGGTACACGGTCCACGCGTGAATTCAGTTCCTTCCAGGATTTCTGCAGCTTGAGATCCAGGGTCTTGGTCACGTTCTTGAAACAGAATCCGGTGAACACGCACTTGTAGGGGCAGGTCACCTTCCCTTCGATGACGGCATATTGGGTGGCCAGGGCATCCAGTCCCCCAGACGTGGCATCGACATCGCCCGGATATTGCGCAAAGCGCTCAGTCACCCGGTCATTGGTCAGGCCCTGCGTGGAGACCAGGAGCAGAGCGAGGTAGATAATGCCGGTCAGAATTTGCCTTGATGCGATCATGCTAAGCTCCCAGCTTCAGATAAGTGCCCTGCAGCGTGATTTTCAACCGGGGCGCGGCACCTGCTGTCGCCGTTCCGGCCAAAGTTGCACTCCATTGCGTGAAGGGGCTGGGTTGCGCATACGCATCCTCAACGGTATCTGCCGGCTTCCAGTGAGTCGAAGGCCCTTTCTCTGGATTATCCCTCTCGTAGACGTAGTCGAGCTCACGTGCCGGAAAGTTAAAGCGCTCCGGAGTTCCGCCACTGTCTCCCGGCGTCGGATTACTGAGCAGACCGCTGTAGCCGACAGACAGACGCACATGCTCATCTAGGCCGTTCAGTTCCTCAAGCTCAAAGAAGGCTTCCTTGAGGAACAAGGCCAGGCGACCAGCCGGTAAGGCATTGCGGAATGGCGGGTGCCATACCGAGAACTGCCAGCTGAGCTGCAGCCGGTCATCCAGCTGGGTGGCCAGAACCGGAAGGGGGCCATCCAGCATCGGTGGCAACGCAGCCCCTTGGGCCAGGGCCTTGAAATCAAGCGGGGCCAGCCACTGGATGGGCAGTTCCACCGTGACAGAAAAGTCCTGCTCCGCATGTCGGTTCTGTAACAGTTTGCCGGTACCGTCATCCAGATCCACCAGCGCTTTCTGAATGGCCTTAGAATCCATGTCATAGCGAATATGAACCGTTGGCCAGGTCAGGTTGCGATAATAGTAAGCTGCCCGATACATCTGTACCGAAACGAGCAGCGCCCGTTTGATGTCTGCCGAGCGACGTTCCAGCTCAGCCTGCAGCAACAGGCGCTGCTCCTCAGCTTCCCCGCTGCTTTGCACCAGTGTCTGCCACTGCTGTCCGGTACTCGCAGCCGCCTCAACCCGTTGTCGCGCGTCATGCAGTTCAATGCGCTTGCGCACGAGCGCAATCGTATTCGCACTCATGGCTTTGGCATAATCCACCATGCCACTGACGGCCAGGGTATAGGCCGCTGCACCATCCACACCACTGTCAATACAGGGCTGAACTTCCAGCCGGACCTGCCGGTCAAAGGCATCCCACTCCAGATCCGCCTGCTCCGTTTTCAAAAGGTCTGCCAGCAAGTCTGCAGCCAGGCTGCCCTTCAACGTCTGTGACTGCGGCGCTTTAACCGCCTTGCCACCACTGACCATCAACTGCTTGGCGCCTTTGGCCAGCTTCTCCAGTGCACCATTCTGCTCAATCAGCTTCTTGAAGACCGTCTCTGTCACCGGGCTGGCGAGCTTGACGACATCCTTTGCGCTGAGCTTGAAATCCTTCGGCATGGCCCGTGGCACCCGCAGCAATGGCTCATTGTCGTCGACGGCATCCATGAAGTCCGCCGCTTCGGCGTTGAAGGCATCCATGGCTTGCTGCTTTTTGGCATCCAGAATCGCCTGACTGCCTTTGGCTGCAACCTGGCTACCGGATTTCAGGGCGGGCCCGAGTGCAGCCCCAATGCTGACGGCTGCCTCGACAAGGGCCAGAACCGCCATGCAGAAATCATTGAACTTCTTCATCTGCACGCCGAGCTGGAAGCGGATCGCCACCCGGCGCACGGCCGCACTGCGCAGCTCAAAGTCAAACTGCAGCTGCTCGCCCTGATCCACCAGTGCTTTTTCTGCCCGTTCCAGATCGCTCACCGTATCACGCAGATGATTCAGCTCGCGGTCAGCGGCCGCCTGCAGTCCCGACCCGAGATCACCGACGGCCTGGGCGATATCCTGCCGCAGCGTCAGCTGTCTGAGGTCGCCTTCGTAGCCCTGCAAAATGGCAATCAGCTGCTTGACCCGCTTGAGATAAAACGGCAGGGAGAGACCGGGCACGCTGCGGCCCTGCCCTTCCTTCGGGCACAACAGCCGCAGGGATCGGGCCTGCTGATCCAGAGTCAGAACCGCCGCCTGTTTCAACCCCGGATCCAGCTGACGCGTCGTGGTCAGATAGGTGATCCAGTCCAGCATCGCGGCGGCCTCGGCACGAACTTCGTTGTCGTCACTGTCCATGCGCGTCAGCGCCTGGATCAGCTCCCCCTGAAGATAAGCGACCAACAGAGGATGACCCAGCACCTCGCACTGCTCCATCGGATCATGGCTGATTAACTGGTCTTCAACCGACCCCACCACGCGCGTCACCAGCCGCACGCCAGATCCAGGCTGGCTAACGGGCAACGGAACCCAGTCATTCCCCTGGCTGTCGGCCAGTCGCCAGTCGCTGCCGCTCACGGCAGAGGTCAGCAATTGCAGAACGCGCATGCCGCCGGAACTGAGGTTGTGGGACAGATCCCAGCGCGGTGCCGACGCACTGACTGAAACCGAGCGGCAGACCATCACCAGAGAGCCGGCTTCAGGCACCTGGTCATCAATCAGCAGCTGATCAGAAAACACATAGAGCTGCAGAGAAAAAGGCCCCGTGGCAGCGGGAACCGTCGTTTTCAGCCACTGTCGAAGCGCCTTGACCGAAACGGTTTCCTGATAGTAAACGGCCGTGTTGCTGGCCTGACTGAATACCTGATACGAGAGAGGGGACAGTGTCCCCGGACGATGTGGGGTCGTTGTGGTCACCGGATTCTCCTGTTGAGTCGGGAACGATCAGCTTTTCGCAGGTGGCAGGTCGTAAGTCCGCGTGTAAGCGGAGGCTGTGAACTGCTCCACCGCTTCTGCGATCAGCCCCCAGGCGTCAGCTGCTTCGCTGAGACGCTGCTGTGCCGTCCACTTGGTGGCATCTTCAAGACCGATAACCTGGCCCTGTGTATGCAGCGGCGTATTAGTGACAATCTGGTTCAGTGCGGTCTGCTGATCACTCCAGATTTTGCCAATGGCCTCAAAGGCCGAATCCAGGTCGTCGAGGGTTTGACTGATCTGTGGCACGTAGCCGTTGAGCGAGCCCAGATCTGCGACCAGATTCAATCGCTTCCGGGTTGCCGCGGTCTGCTCATCGATCAGCTTCTGGGTGGCTTCTGCGGCCTTGCGGGCGTCGTCTGCCGGCCAGAACCCAGCCAGCAACCCCCAACCCAATGCCACCGGCCAGAAAAGGCCGCCAGAGTACACCATGATACCGGCCGCACCACCGCCAGCCGCCCAGGTCCAGTCTTCCTGCTTGGAGCGCTCTGCGGCCAGTTGATCATTGAGCGCTTCCAGCTCGGCACCCGCTGCATCAGAATCTGCCTTGGCATCCTTGTAAATCTGGCTTTGTTTGCTGGCGTAGGTATCCACATCGTCATGCAGGGCATCGAACTTCTTCCGGAACGGCGCCAGCGTCTGGGTACGCAGGTCGTTGATGCGCGCGGCCATGGCCTCAGCCTGAGGGTGCAGGCCTTTATTGCCGATCAACAGATCCTTCACCGCATCCCGGCGTGTGGCCGGGCTGTGAATCTTGGCGAAGATTTTCGGCAAACTCTGGTAGGTACTTTTGAAGTGATGGGCGGCCCGGGCAATGGCATTGGCGACCCAGATAATTTCACCATAGAGGAAATCCGGCTTGGTGCCGGCATCAAAATCACCGCGCAGCTGGGCCTGCTCAAAGGTGCGCGGGTCACCAAAATCTTTGGCCAGTCCCTGCAGCCCCTGAAAAGCCTTGATGCAGGACAAAACATCTTGCTTGTCTTTAAAAGCCCCGTAGCGGTCTGCAAAGGTTTCTTCCTTGATCGGCACCGCCAGGGCACCGGCGACAAAGCCCTGCAGAGCGATCCAGTTTTTGTTCATCAGCGCGAAGACCGGTTTGTCGGCAGCGCCCTTAGTGACGGCGGGAGGATGGGCGGGTCTTTGGATCATGCCCTCGCCCGGAACGAGCGTGGGGGTCGTGACAGTTTGATTCATGAGCGTCTCTCGTCAGGATCATCAGGTTCGACACGTACTACCACGGAAGTGGCGTCACTGACGACTGCGAACTGAGTGACGTAACTCATTGTTGAGTCTAACTAATTGTGAGCAACAGTCAAAGCATGAAGCGGTCATTCATGCAATTTATCCTTGTGAAGCGGTGAAACCGCTTTCTATACCGCCCCATATTTTTCAAACACTTCCTGCTCTGTCAGCATCTCGGTCTGGTTTGCGAATTCGTAATACGCCGGCTTCTTGTCGATGAAAATCTGCCCGTGAAAATCGAAATCGGTACCTGGCTGGAACAGACCAGCCGGCAACATATACTCACCGGTCGGTTTGAGCTTGTAGAAGAGGTGCGTACCGCACTGCTTGCAGAACCCGCGCTGCGCCCACTCGGAAGAATCAAAGCAGCCGATCTGGTCTTCCCCGCCAAACCGCACATCCTTGCCACCTGGCACCGCCAGCAAGGGTCCGCCACCCCAGCGCCGGCACATGCCACAATGGCAGGCCTCCACGTTTCGGGTTTCTTCCGCTTCTACGCTTACCGCACCACACAGACAACTTCCCTTCATCCTGAATGCCTCGCTGTTTTATGTAATCTGGCTATTCGCCAGCTGGTTCCGACCAGACCGCAAACTCATTCCCGCCAGGCTCACAAAACTGGAAACGGCGCCCCCCCGGAAATTCAAAGATCGCTTTCATGATCTCCCCTCCTGCCTCCTGCACACGGGACAGGCTCCCTTCCAGGTCTTCGCTGTAAAACACCAGCAGGGCGCCACCGCGTTCACTGCCAGCGACCTGATCCGAGACATAAAAACCACCATCCAACCCCTCGTCTGAGAAGGCCGTATAATCCGGTCCGTAATCCAAAAAGCGCCAGTCAAAGGCTTTTTCAAAAAAGGCTTTGGTGGCGGCCAGATCACGGGTGCCGAACTCTACATAATTCAATTTCTCATGTTGCTTCATGCGCTTACCTTCCTTGACAGTTCACTTGGCGTTCTTCCTGACCTTGGGCTTGAACCAGCTGGAAAACTGAAAAATCAAAAACCCGACGACGGACAAAACCACTGCAATCTCATAACGACTATAAGCTACTGACACGCCGATGGCACCCGTGTTCCAGATACCCGCAGCGGTAGCCGTTCCGTTCACGCCCTCACCATCCGGTTTGAAGATGGCCCCCCCGCCAATAAACCCCATACCGGTGATAATGCCATACATGACGCGTGCCTCGGCATCCGCGCCCTCATAAACACTCATCCCGACTAACATGAATGAGCACGACGCGATAGTGACCAGTGGAAAGGTTCTCAAACCGGCACCTTCATGATGCAGTTCCCGGTTCAGCGCGATCGGGAGTGACAGCAGAAAAGCAATACCCAGTTGCATGAAGTGATGCATGACCAGCGGGAAATCGAGCTCAAACGAAAGCAACCTGGGATTACTCCTCTGGCAGGCCGTCAGCCAGCGGCAGAAGGCGAATATTTTCAACATCTTTCAACAGCTGGGCCATCAGAGAAAGCGCCACAGTGATCACAAATATAGCACTCAAAAAAACACTCAGTCTGGCTACCTGCGATTTCATACCACTTAATCCTTAACCTGTTTTGTGAGCGATCAGCTTCACTGAAGAAGTAAAGCTGCAAACAACAGGCCAGAGTTTCTGAGGCACCAAAGAAAGATATCAGAGAATGAGGGCTTACAGGCTCAGGCGCCCGTAAAAAGGGCTCTCAGGAGGGAATCTGGTGTACGGATTACAAACTGCGCTGGTAAGTTTTTCCTCCTTTCAGCCTTCTCCAGCCCGCTGACCAGAGCCCCCTCCCTTCGCAATCCCGCAAATGCCGCGCCACACGCAGACTAAAACCAGTCAAGCGCCACAGGCAAAGCTGGTACAGGTTTTGCTCCTCCCGCTCAGCGCTGGATAACTGGTGATGACCCAGGATCACATCAGCGAATTCCCCAGGTTAGGCAGAACAGGAGTGCAAAGTGAAAATATTCAACTGCCCATGTGGTGACAATCACCCACTGTTTTTTGAGAACAGCCGTTGCCTCGTTTGCGATGACGTGGTCGGCTTTTCCTGGTCCGAAATGCGCTTTGTATTTGAAAGTTCGCAAAGAACCCGATGCGCCAACTGGACCGCACATGATACCTGCAACAGTTTTGTCGAAGATGATGAGCCGGAGGGTCTTTGTCCAGCCTGCCGCCTGAACAAGGTCATACCGGACCTGAGCATCGACGGGCACCGAGACCTGTGGCGTAAAATCGAGGAAGCCAAGAGAAGGTGCCTGTTTGGATTGAAAGCACTGGGTCTGCCTTTTGAGGACCCGCATTCGGGCCTTGGGCTGCAGTTTGAGTTCAAAGCAGATGCAGAAGCGAGCACCCATTTCACCCGACGCATCAAGGGAACGGCACCGGTTCTGACCGGGCACGAAAACGGGGTGATCACACTCAATCTGGCAGAGGCCGATGATGTTGCCAGAACCCGGATTCAGGAGTCGCTGGGAGAAAATTACCGGACTTTGCTGGGCCACCTCAGACACGAAGTAGGCCATTACTACTGGGAAGTTCTGGTGCAACCCTTTCCCGAACGACTGCATGAGTTCCGAAGGATCTTTGGTAATGAGCAGACAGACTACGCCGAAGCCCTGGAGCGCCATTATGCGAAGCCCCAGAGTGACGACTGGCAGTCTGGCTATGTGAGTTTCTACGCCACCATGCACCCCTGGGAGGACTGGGCAGAAACCTGGGCCCATTACATGCACATGGTGGATGCCGTTCAGACAGCCCAGCAGTACCGGCTGAGCCTCACCTCAGCGGCAGCCGAAGCCTGCAACACATCAGACATTGAACTGAGCGACTTCGGCAGCCTTTCGCAAGCCTGGATAGATATCAGCAGCTTCCTGAACTCACTGAACCGGAGCATGGGGCTTCAGGATGCCTACCCCTTCGTCGTCACTGAACCTGTTTTGGGAAAGCTGCAGTTCATACATGAGGTCGTACGGGGTCAGGCTGACAGCTACAGGGATGCAGCCTGAATGGCTACCCGGGGGTAGCCAGGCATCACGACAACAGAGACAGTAGTACAGGGAAAGCAAATGAGCAGAATCAATATCCTCATGGTAGAAAGGGAAAAGCGTGTGGTGGAAACGGCCGCGGCGGCACTGAGCACTGAAAACTTGTGCTGCCCGCTGACCCAGGCCTCAGATTTTTGTGAGGCACTTTTTCAGCTACGATCGGGCAGCGTGGATAACCTGCCCATCATCGTCGTCGGTAACGCAGGCAGCCGTGAAGAATTCGACAACTTCATTACGATTTTGAAGAGAGACTCGCAGTGGCATCATTCCAGGCTTCTCATCCTGTCGGATCGGCATTGCCTTGGGAACGGGTCACTGCCCAGGGATCCCAGATTCAGCGGATTCGTCACCCGCCTTGAAACGCTGGCTCTGGATTTAGCCTATTTGACCACAACGCTCAACAGCGCCAAAGTCAGCTGAGGCTTCAGGTCAGCGGGGCTGTCCCGGCTGGGGAAACCAGCTCGTATCCAGCGTGTTATACCGGTCAAAGAAGTCGACCTGCCTGCGCAGCTCGGCTTCCTTGAGTATCCGCACAGCGTTTTGCTTCCGTTCGATCAGTCCATCTTCTTCCAGGCGCCCCAGACTTTTACTGACATAGACATTCGTGAGGCCCAGCAAATCACCGATTTCTGTCTGGGTGAGCGGCAAGCGGAACGTATCCGTCAGGTCATGGCAGGTCACGCGCAGCTTGGCTTGCGTGTCCAGCAGAAAATACGCCAGACGCTCAATCGCACTCATGCGACCCAAGGCCCGCAACAGATCCAGCAAGATCACTTGATCTCGGGCGGACAGTGAAAACAGCAGCGCCGTCAGGCGGGGGGACTTGCTGAAAATAACATCCAGTTCTTTCTTGGGAAAGGGACACAGGCAAACCTCGCCAGCCGCCTGCAGGTCTGAAGTGGTTCTGTCGAAGGCAATGTCCGGAAAACCGATCACATCACCAGGGTGGTATACCTTGAGAATCTGCCGGCGACCATCCGTCAGCATGATGTAGCTGAACAGCCAGCCGGACTTCACGACATACAGATTCTGGCCCCTGACTTCAGAAGCGTATACCACACTGCTGGCAGAAAATTTCTGCTCATCTTTCTCAAGCATTGCCAGATAGCCTTCGTCTTCTTCTGACAAATCGGTGTAGTACGAGAGCTTGGCAACCAGGCAGCTAGGGTGGCGTTCACCACTCATAAAAAGTTTCCGCTTTTCAACCAGTTTAATGCAAACGCCCGACCGCCAAAGCAAGATACAGGCGGCTGCGCCAGTGCAACTCGAGCGAGTTGCTTTATCAGATTAACGGAAGTGGCCTGAATAGGGAACGCTGTTTGATTTCTGTCCTGATCGTTGATGATGACCCGGTTTTTATTGAAGCCACCTGCGAGATTCTGCGTCTGCTCGGCCACAGCACCGACTTCGCCCTGAGTGTCGAGGAAGGTCTGCGGCTGGCCGCACAAAAGCCTTATGATCTGGCCATACTGGATATCATTCTGCCGGATGGCAGCGGCTTCCAGATATTGGACACGCTCAAGTCCAATGAATTCGCCGGGCACATCGCCATCGTCACCGGCAGCCCGAGCCTGCGCTCACTCACCATCGAACTGCTCGGATCTGACTCCAGCTACCTGATCAAACCGATTGACCTGAGCGCGATCAGGAATCTGATCACCCGGGTCGAGGCCGGTTTACACCGGCACGTCGAAAAGCCCCGGCGATATTACGGTCTGGTTGGAAGCAGCCCTGAAATGCAGGCCGTCTACGGCATGATTGAGCGCGTGGCTCCCAGCCGGGCCAATGTCATGATTCTGGGCGAAAGTGG
Source organism: Gammaproteobacteria bacterium (assembly GCA_030427465.1). Classification (GTDB taxonomy): domain Bacteria; phylum Pseudomonadota; class Gammaproteobacteria; order Pseudomonadales; family Oleiphilaceae; genus JADJWY01. The sequence continues at coordinate 14,140 of JAUIAZ010000008.1, forward strand.
TGTCGGCAAAGAACTGGTCGCCAAAGCCATTCACCTGGCCAGTCGTGCCCGGGGACCATTTATCGGCGTGAACTGTGGCGCCATCAGCCGGGAGCTGATCGGCAGCGAGCTGTTTGGTCACGAAAAGGGAGCCTTTACCGGCGCTTTCGCGGAAAAAGCCGGGGTGTTTGAACGGGCGCAGAATGGCACCCTGTTTCTGGACGAAGTCACCGAGATGCCAATGGATCAGCAGGCCAGCCTGTTGAGAGTTCTGGAAACCGGTCAGGTTACCCGCGTGGGTGGCAGGCAATCTCTGAAGGTGAACTGCCGGGTAATCTCCGCGAGCAACCGCAGTCTGGAGGAGATGGCCGAAGGCCACCACATCCGTGAAGACATCTACTTCCGTCTGGCCAGCTTCCCCCTCCCGGTACCTCCGCTTCGCCAGCGCCGGGAAGATATCCCCCAACTGGTGAGCTTCTTTCTGGACAACCTGAACGCGGAGTACGGCAAGAATGTCCAGATCAGAGACGAAGAGCTGGAAACCCTGAAGGCTTACTCGTGGCCGGGGAACGTCCGGGAACTGGGGCATGTCATCCACAGGGCAGTTTTGTTCACGCCTCCGGACGCCAGATTCCTGACTCTGCCGAATCAGTTTGCCTCCCCTTTTGCCAGAAAGACCGGGGACAGTATGGCCCCCAAGCTGCTGGGTATGCCCCTGAAAGAGGCAGAGCGCCACCTGATACTCGCCACATTGGGCACCCTCAAAGGCGATAAAAAAACAGCAGCGGAAATTCTGGGGATCAGTCTGAAAACCTTGTATAACCGCCTGCATGAGTACAAAGACACGAACCCAGAGGAAGTGCAGCCCTATCTACCCGTGATCGAAAACTTCCCTGCGCCTCAGGAGAGTGGCGACAAACCGGCCTGAACGGCAGGAACCGGTTCGCGGCTGAACACCCCCACAATCGGTGTCCCATGGGCCCTAAGGATGGGCTCAATCTCCCGGTGCAGCGCATGATAGCGATAGAATGGCACTCGCGGGAACAAATGGTGAATCGAATGCAGGTTCTGCCCCAGCCAGAACCACTCGAACGGCCTCATCCAACGCGGCATGATCAGACTGTTGGTGTTGCGATAACGTTTCGATTCCTTGTAGGGCAGATGCGGCCGGTAAGCAAACCAGTAGGCCGTAAAAAAACCGCCGAACAGGTAGCCAAGCAGTATCACCCCTGCCGTACCCGGCTGATCTACCAGGGCAATAAAGGCCACCCGCCAGCCCAGCGACAGAGACAGCTCGCCCAGGTAGACCAGACGCTCCCTGAACGAAGCCGTTTTCCAGTTATTCCTGACAAAGAAACTGTTCTGCACCCAGATGAAGCGGGGAATGGTGATCAGGAAACTGAGTATCCCCCGGCCGAGCCCGGTTACCACAAAGTCCGGATCCTTGTCGGGCTGATTGGTATAACGGTGGTGGGTGAAGTGCTCGTGACGATGAGAGGCATAGGGAATGGCGATCAGGGGAGCCACCAGATACCCACACAGATCATTGAGCCACTTCAGGCCTTCTTTATTCCCGTTGATATTGCCATGGGCCGCCTCGTGCAAGGGGGTATAAGACATATAGGTAAGTATGGCCAGGATGGGTAAGGCCGCCCACACCGGCACCAGTCCCTGGGCAAACAGCAGTAGATGAGCAACAAAGGCCACCACCACAGAAACGGTCATCATGACCGTCAGCCAGGCAACACGCCCCATATGCTGGTGTGCCGCCGCAATCGCCTGCTTGTTAAGTTTCGCCAGATCTGTGTTCATCTCCTGATCCTTCATTCGCAATTATTGTTGCTATATAAGGTATCCGCCACGCGGAATGGCGGACAGGGCAGTGGCGGCCTTTCAACTGACATTAACGGCCAGATCACCCAGTCTTTGACGGACAGCCTGTGCGGCCCGCCAGAGATGGGATAGACTTTTCGGCATGCTTTTCCAGACGAGCCCAGACGAGCCCATTCTGCACCCCATCGCCATCGCACAGGTGATGGTGAACTTCGCCCGCAGCTTTGGCGTCGACACCGAGACCTGCCTGCTCGGCACGGGCATCAGCCTCGTGCAACTGCAGGACAGCGAAACCCTGATCACACGTACACAGGAAATGCGTCTGATCGAGAACCTGATTCTGGCCCTGCCGGATGAGCCGGCACTCGGCTTCCGGCTCGGGCTGCAGTACAACATATCCACCTTCGGCGCCTGGGGCTTTGCCCTGCGCACCAGCCGCACGCTGCGGGAAGCCGGGGTCATGGCCCTGCGCTATTTACCCCTGAGCACCGCCTACTGTGACATCCGGAACTTCGAAGAAGACGGCTACTTCGCTTTCATGCTCGACCCGACACCCATCCCGCCCCCTCTTCGCCAATTCCTCCTGGAACGGGATATGGCCACCGGCATCAATCTGGTAAAGGAGCTCAGCCTGGCAGGCGTACACCTGTCCAAACTGGAACTGCAGGGCGATGCCCCGGATTACGCCAAAGAACTGGAAAGGCTGGTGGGCCTCAAGCCTCATTTCAACAGTCAGAGGAATGCCGTCTTTGTAACCCTCGCAGAAGCCGACCGCTGCCTGCCGACCTATGACGCCCACCTGGTGCAACTCATGCAGCTGCAGTGCCGTCAGCAACTTCAGCGACGCCAGTCTTCCGGTGTGGCAGGGCAGGTCCGCCAGCAGTTGCTCGGCTCGCTGGGCTTCATTGCCACAGTTGAAGAAGTTGCCACTGCACTGGCAATGTCACCCAGAAGCCTTCGCCGGAAGCTGGAAAATGAAGACACCAGCTTCAAGAAACTACTCGACCAGGAACGCCAGCAGATGGCTCTGCAACTGTTGAAGAGCAGCGACATGAAACTCGATGAACTGGCCTTCCACCTGGGCTACACAGACACAGCCAGCTTTTCGCGCGCCTTCCGCCGCTGGAAGGGCTGTGCACCGGGGGAATTCCGAAAGTCATGCTGAAGTCGCTGATTTTTACCTTGCTATCGCTGATCTGCAGCACATTCTGCCTGGCCGCTGAGCCGCTGCAACCGCTGGTCATTCCCCCGGATTTCTCCTCTGCGCCCCTGACTTCCCGGCTCGCCTACCTGGAAGATACCGGGCGCCAGCTTGACTTCGAAACGGTTCGCCGCCTGGAAGACAGCGCCTGGACCCGGCTGCCAGCCCCAGCCACCGAAGACATCAACTTCGGCTTCAGCGACTCCTCTTACTGGATACAGTTCCGCTTGCAGAACCCGAACGCCACCCCACAGGAACTGCTGCTTCACCTGGATTACGCCTTGCTGGACAGTATCGACCTGTATGCCCTGAATCAGGGCCAGAGGGTAGAAAACTATAGAAGCGGTGACTTGCTGCCTTTCAGCGAGCGCCCGATACCCTTCCCGACCTTCGTGTTTCCCCTGTCACTGGACCCCGGAGAAGGCCAGACGATCTACCTGCGGGTGGCGTCCTCCGGACCGCTGCAGATCCCCCTGTCCCTCTGGGACAAAAGCACGTTCCTGATTGAGCAGCAGTCTTACCAGTTTGCCTATGGTGCCTTCCTGAGCGCACTGCTGATCATGAGCGCCTACAATCTGTTTCTGTTCTTCATCGTTCGTTCCCGCAGCTATCTGCTCTATAGCGTATTCATTCTCTGCATGGCCGGCGTCCATGGCTCACTGGACGGGTTCACCTACCAGTGGTTCTGGCCCGAGCTGTCGGAGTGGCATCAGGTATCCGCCGTGGTTTTCATCTCAGTGGGGCTGCTGTTTACGGTATTGTTCACCCGCTCGGTGTTGCCCATTCCGCGCAAGAGCAAGCTGCGGATTCTGATCCGGGTACTCACCTATACCGCTCTGCTCTCCGTTCTGGTCACCGTTTTTCTTCCCTACCGCTTTGCCGCCATGCTGAATGCCACCATGACCGTGTTGATCATGGCCGGCGTCTGCTTCACCTGTGTTGCCATGCTGTGGCATAGCCCCCGTATCGCCCGACTGTATTGTGCTGCCTGGGGCATCTACTTCTTTGGCATCATGCTCAAATCTCTCAGCAAAATGGGTTACGTTCCACATAACGCCTTCACCGAGCATGCCGGCAATATCGGTGGCGTGATTGGCGTGGTGGTGATTTCCCTGGCTCTGGCCGACCGGATCAATTCAGAAAAGCGCGCAAAGGAAAAAGCCCAGAAGCAATCCATCAGCCACCTGAAGCGATTTGAAAATCTATATGAACAGGCCGTCGAGGGCATTTTCAGTTTTGATCTGCGAGGCCGCCTGCTGGCCGCCAACCCGGCCTTCCTGAACATTCTGGGGCTGCCCGATGTTGAGGCCTTCAACCAGGCCTATTCAGCGTCACCGGCTACAGATCTGAAACCCACACCACTGCAGAAACTTATTCACAAAGTCAGCCGCGACCAGGAAGTGGTGAATCACGAGCTGCAACTGCCATCCCGCAGCGGGGAATCTATCTGGGCCAACGTATCGGCGCGCCTTTCCCACGATGAACTGCATTCCATGAAAGTGGTCGAAGGCACCCTCATCGACATTACTGACCGCAAAGCCTTCGAGGCACAACTGGTACACCTGGCATCGCATGACTCCCTGACCGGCTTCTTCAATCGCCGGGCCTTTGAAGAGCGCGCCAAAGAGAAACTGGAAGCCGTTCAGCAATATCAGGAGCCATGCTGCCTGCTCTACCTGGATCTGGACCAGTTCAAGATCGTCAACGATCTCTGTGGACACACCGCCGGAGACACCCTGCTGAAAAACCTCAGCCAGCGCCTGATTGAAAATCTTCACAGCATCAGTGAGGCCCACACCATTGCCCGGCTCGGTGGTGACGAGTTTGGCATTCTGCTGGCAGACACCGGGCTGACTGAGGCCCAGAGAATTGCGGAAACCCTTCGCGCCAGCATCGAGAGCTTCCTGTTTGTCTGGGACGGCAATCGCTTTTCACTCGGTGTGAGCATCGGGCTGGTTGAACTCTGCCCTTTCCACCACTCGGTTGAACAGATCCTGGTGATGGCGGATACCGCCTGCTACAAAGCCAAGGATCAAGGGCGAAACCGGGTCTACACCTTCATAGAAACCGACAAGGAACTCCAGTTCCGCCAGCTGGAGATGCAGTGGGTTGCCACCATCAAGGAAGCCATTCAGGAAGACCACTTCTTCCTGGTATTTCAGCACATTGCCCCGAACACTCAAAGCAGCGGCGCCTTGTATCATTACGAACTGCTGCTCCGCCTCATGAGCCCTCAGGGCAATCTGTGTTCACCCGGCCAGTTCCTGCCAGCCGCTGAACGCTACAATCTGATGCCGAATATCGACCGTTGGGTTGTTGAGAGCTACTTCCGGTGGCTGAGCAGTAATCCGGCCCACCGGGACCAGCTGGAAAATGCCAGCATCAACCTCAGCACCCAGAGCATCGGCGACGAGATGTTCCTGGATTTTCTCGTCAATGCCTTTGAGCGCTACCAGATTCCGGGCAGCAAGATCTGCTTTGAAATCACAGAGAGCATGGCGATCTCCAACCTCGACAACACCCACGCCTTCATCAGCCGGATGAAGAAACTGGGCTGCCGTTTTTCACTGGATGACTTCGGCACCGGATTCTCATCCTACGCCTATCTGCGCGACCTCAATGTGGACTACATCAAGATAGACGGTGTCTTCATCCGGAACCTGAGTGAGGACCCGGTCAATGCGGCCATGGTCCGCTCCATCAGCGACGTTGCCCGGGCCATGGGCATAGAGACCGTGGCCGAGTTTGTGGAAAGCGAAGAAATCCGCCTCAAGCTCATCGACATCGGTATCACCTATTCACAGGGCTACCACATTCACAAGCCCTGCCAGCTGGAAGCCGCTGCCTTCGCCAGTACCGTCGGGTAAGTTTTCCGCCCTTTCACACTGCATTGGGCTTCCTGGCTATGGCTTGCACGACTGACCCAACACCCGTGTGGTACTGCCCCTCGATGACCTCTCTGTCCAGTTCGAGAAGATGCTCAAAGCGCAGATCCGGCAACTCTGACATCAGGGAGGCCCGGGATTGCAAAACCTCTCTGTCCTTGCCTCCCCCGGTGTCCCGCAGTACCTGTTCGGGCCGGTAGGCTTCCAGCAGAAAAATGCCTCCTGCCTGCAGCCCCGTCTGCACCTTTCGGTGCAGCAAGCGGCGGGAGACAAGCGGCATCGGACAAAAGATTGAAATGATGGCACTCCAGCAAGAAACCCCCAGATCATAATCCCTCAGATCAGCCTGCACGAACTCGATCTGCACGGCATGCCGTTGCGCCAGCTTTCTGGCTTTTTCCAGGCCCACGGCTGAGGAGTCCACCGCCGTGACCTCATAGCCCTGGCGGGCCATAAACACCGCGTTCCTGCCCTCCCCCTCTGCCAGGCTCAAGACCCGTCCTTTGGGCAGAAGATGAACCTGCTCTCTTAAAAAGTCATTGGGCTCCGTTCCATAGGCGTATGCCTCATCCCCATATCTCTCATTCCACATGCTCGTCCCCTGGTATCCGTGCGCTGTCATTCATGGGAGAATGCTACTACTTCAAGTCAACTTTAAGTCAAGAGTCTGTGCTGATGGACATTTCGGAAGTCGCCCGACGCTCAAAGCTTCCGGCATCCACACTGCGGTACTATGAAGAAAAAGGCCTCATCAGATCCGACGGCAGAAAGGGGATCCGCCGTGTATATTCCAGTGGGGTTCTGGAGCGGCTTGCGTTCATCGCTCTGGCCCGCTCTGCAGGACTTTCACTGGATGAAATCAAAAACATGCTGACAACTGAGGGCATTCAGGTGGACCGGGAGCTGCTCCTGTCAAAAGCGGAAGCACTGGATCACCGGATAAAAGAGCTTCAGGCCATGAGAGACGGCCTGAGGCATGCGGCGAGTTGTACGGCCCCGAATCATTTTGAGTGCCCCAAATTCCTGCGCCTGCTGAAGGTAGCCAATCACCGCTGGAGTCGGACAAGACGGGGAAAAGGCCTGAACCCCGATACCGGTTGAAACCCGGCTACGACCGGGGAAACCAGGGAAAAAACTCAGCAGCCGGTGGTCGTGGGCGTGAACCCCGGGGCACGATTCTGTCGTGCGGAGGTATAGCGGATTTTGCAGTTGGCCGGGTCCGGTGCATCCGTCAGACGCACCTCGATGGCTCCCAGTTGCCCGCCACAATTCCCGCCTACCCAGGTGTAAGCCCCATCGGCCACCACCGCCCTGGCGATACCACTGGGATGCGGGCACGGATAGCCGCAGCGCAGCGTGATGGTTTGCCCCTCGAGAACTACTGTAGGATCGGTCGCGCAGTCAGTCTTGTTTTCCACAATGGCCACCGAGTGCACCAGACCGGATGCTGAGCGCATGGCACCTTCCAGCGCATCCAGAGAAGCCAGGCGGGCATCGCTGCCCAGATCCGCAAAGCGTGGCAGGGCAAACGCCGAGAGCACGCCCAGAATCACAATCACCATCACCAGTTCAATCAGGGTAAAGCCCTGTGATGACTTTTTGTGGCCAAGACCACTTTGAATGTTTGCGCCCTGCATATGAACCATACCGTCTGACAAATCCTGCCAGGTAACAATCCCCAAAACGTCGCTTATTTTACGGAGTTTCTACGCACAGACAGTTTAGATCTTGTCGGTTTTTTGTTTTTCGGCCCCCGTATTTGTAAATTCTCCCTCCGCTCTGGTAAAAAGCGGCACACCGCACCCAAAAAAAAGCAGCCCTCAGGCTGCTTTTCTGTGACTCCCGACCTTTCTACTGCTCCCTGTAAAAGGCGTGTCGGGCTGACAACTTACCGGTTTCAGTCAACGACAGATGATACGGTATCTTTGATCTTACCTTTGGTTTCCTTTGCGTGACCCTTGGTATTCTGGTTCTTGCCTTCTACCTCGGTTTCCTTGTCTCCCGTGACTTTACCAACCACTTCCTTGACCTTACCAACCGTCTTGTCGATCAGGCCTTCTTGCTTGTCAGTGCTTGCATCTTTCATAAGGTTCTCCTTGATTCATAAACTTTCCTGAAAAAAATTGCCACAGTCAGGGGCGGTCCTCGCAGACAATTTCTTCTGGCGAACTCCAGATCCGAACTGACCCTGGCAAGTATAAACTTACAAGTTTGATGCCAACCTGCCGTCCGGGGTCCAGCACATCGGGTTACTGCAAAAATAACGACCGGGGCTAAACAAAATGTCATGCCCCTGAAATGTCATCGTTAACTTCCCGATCCGTATAGTGAACCGGAACCCAAACGGAGCATCACCATGACGATCAGAAAAAAAGCAACGGCGGCCTGGAAAGGAAAACTGGAAACCGGCGAGGGGATAATCAGCACCGAGTCAGGTGCACTCACCCGGGTTCCCTACGGATTCAAACAGCGCTTTGAAGGCCAGGCGGGAAGCAATCCGGAAGAGTTGGTCGGAGCAGCCCATGCGGCCTGCTACTCAATGGCTCTGTCTTTGTTCCTCGGACAAAACGACTACGTAGCCAACTCAATTCATACCGAGGCTACCGTCAGTCTCGTGAAGGATGGGGATGGCTTCAAGGTTTCCCAGATCGACCTGAACTGCGAAGCGGACGTGCCGGATATTGAGGAAGAGCTGTTTCAGTCCCTCTGTCAGGAGACCAAGGAAAACTGCCCGATCAGCAAATTGCTGAACGCAAATATCAGCCTGAACGCCAAACTGATGTAGGGGCTCAGTCCGGATCGAGTGCCTACCGGAAAAGCTTCGTGTGCATGCGGTCGCTAGCCGAATGACTCAGTAGCCTGGCCGGTTCAGACAACTTCAGGTTTTCAGCTGCCGCATGAATTTTTTCACAGCGGAGCTTTTGACCGGACTTTGGCGCTGGACATCAGACGGGTAATTCCATGACCACTTATTGCCGCACAGATTGCAGAATCATTCTGATTGCACTGGAGTCGTGAGGACACCCGAACAGAAAGTCGTTCACCCTGTGGTTCGAACCACCAGGTCGTCGATGGCTCTACGGCCGAAGAATGGATGACCTGATGATCAACCAGATCAGCCGGACGCTTCAGGAACAGCCGCCAGAACAATCGATTCACAGCCCTGAAACCTGGAAAATTGCTCCAGCGCTTCAGTAAACGCCGGAAGAAAGGCAGATTGGTCCAGGTGGCGGGACTCGATGTGCAGACTCCTGATTTCCAGCCTGGACTCTTGCCGGTGGGCCTTGCAGTCCATCCGCCCCACAAACTGATCACGGTAAAGCAGGGGCAGGCAAAAATACCCATAGCGGCGCTTGGCTTCCGGAACATAGCATTCCAGCTGATAGTGAAATCCGAAAAGAGCATTCAGACGCTCGCGCTGAATCACCCCATTGTCGAAAGGCGACAAGATCAGTACCCGATCTTTCACCCGCGGCACCGGACGGTCGAACAAGCCGGCTTCACAAAGGAGGACCTCGCCGTTTTCCAGGCGGATCTGCTCGAGTTTCTGCGAGTGCAGCTGCTCTGCCACCAGGGCCCTGGCAGCGTCCCGAAGCCCGGGCACGCGACGCAGATAGGTCAGCCCTTTCAAGGATACAAACGCGTGTGTTCGCAGCTGTTGCGATAGCAGATGTTTCGCCAGTTCTTCTGCATCCGGCATCCGGGTATCAACATCGGAGGGCAGCACCCGCTCAGTCAGATCGTAGGTCTTCTGGAAGCCTTCGCGGTCCGACACCATGAGGTCTCCGGCCATGTAGAGCTGCTCAATGGCTTTCTTCGCCGGCTTCCAGTCCCACCAGCCCGAAGCCCCGGATTTCCTGGTCTCCAGGTCACGCGACCTCAGGGGGCCATCTGAGCGGATTCGGGCAAGCAGCTCCCGCATGAGCCGGGTGTCGGGATTTTTGTACCAGTGAATCTGTCCCTTGCGGATGGCGTCCTTGTAGGGCAGAGAAAAACGGAATTCGTCCATCGGAAGAAAGGCGGCAGCGTGCGCCCAGTATTCAAAAATCTCACGCCTGCCCAGCAGACGGTTTGTCATCGCCGGTTCGAATCCCGGTACCCGCGAATACAGGACATGATGGTGAGCCCGTTGAACGACCGAGATCGAATCTATCTGAACGTATCCCAGATGCCGTATGGCCTGGCGCGCGCCATTCAGGCCACTGCCGAATGGCCGCGCCTGCAACAGGCCCTGAGCCGCCAGGGCGTAACGCCTGATCCGGGCCCGCTCTCTGACACCGCGAATTTCGATCATGCTAATGGTGGTGGCAACTACGGAACGGCAACGACACCCACCTGCCCGATCTGGCAGGTATAATGCGTTGCGGTGCCATCCTCAGTCCAGGTGACATCAGACAGTTTATAGGCAAAGTTGGCGCCCTGGTTTTTTATGGCGCGTATTTCATCCCGGAACTGGGCCTGAAACTGTGGCCCGTTATGGGACTGCGAATCAGGCAGTTTGAAGGCGCAGACCCTGGCTGCGCGTTTCGCGAGTTCCGGGTGCTCTCCCACCAGACTGAAGCGGTTCAGGCGACCATTTCTGGGGCTGAAAGTCGCCGTCAGACTCTTCAACTGATACGACTTCACTTCCGGAGCCGCGCTCCCGGCCACGGCCTGTCCGGATGCTTTCCGGTAGGCACTGTAAGACTCATGACACGCCGCAACCAGTGATTCATGGGCATCTGAGCGAATCCGGCATTTCTGCAGACACTGCCTCAACTCCAAACGGTGCTCGCTGTTTCCACTTTTCAGCTGAGACAAGCACTCTGCGAGCATATCGGAAGGGCTCTCCGCCAGAGGGGCTTGTCCATTCGCGCCGAACGACACGACAGATAACAGCAGCGCTGCCCCCGCAACTGACTTAGATACTGTTTGCACATTTCCCCCTTCCTGATCATCGACACTGATGCCTCAAAGCATAACCCTTTCCAAGAGCCAGTTGAATGACCGGCATCAGCTACGCAGAGAGGTGGATGTTTCTTTCCTGCCGCCTGCCACTGAACCGCATTGCCGGTTACGGCTTCTCTTTTGCCGTCGGATTGAACCACCGCTTCTGAGCACTCACTCAGGCCGGCAGGCCTTCGAACCGGGGTACCTCTCCCGATTCTGCACTCCAGGCGGCTTGGCGTGAACAAAAGATGTGTGCAGTGGGCGGCACAGGGATTCCCGTGTCCAGACAGCCAGCAGGAACGACGAGCAAGCCGGCGGGTTGTGCATTGGGCAAGGCAGAACCGCATAAGGCACAGAAACTTTTGCTGTGGCGGGTTCCGGGAAGGGTGAAAGTCTTTACCGACTCTGCCCCCGACAGCCAGGTCAATCTGGCTGACTGTGAGAACAGATTGGCCGCATGAGCCGACCCGGTATCTTTCTGGCAATGCTGACAATGACACAGGTAAAAACTGTCGAAGTCACCGTTGATCTCAAATTTCACCGTGCCACAAAGGCAAGAACCCGAATGATCTGTCATAAGCCCCCTTTCATGACCTGAAGATCATGATCTAACGATAAAACTGAAACTTTCATTTTTGTGAAACGCTGCCCCTGACCTGCTGGAAAGAAGCTGCGAGGTCAGGTTTACTGGTATCTTGCACCAGCAAAAAGTAACACACGAAGGAGCCAGGAGGCAGTAGTGAAGATAAAAGACGGGTTGGCGTGGCTGTGTCTTCTGGTACTACCCGTCATGCAAGTGCATGCCGGCACACTGAAAATACTCAATACAAAACAACAGGCGCTGTATGACCAGGCAGTCCGGCAAAACTCAATTGATTCGCTGATCAAGGCAAAGACGAAAGATTCCCTGATGGTACTGGCCCTCGTCTATTCCAGTGATCACATCAAGGGCCTGCCCCGGGATTACACCAAATCTGCCCACTACGCCTACCTGGCCTGGAAGCGCGGCGCTGAATTTGCCGCGATGCTTCATCTCTCAGCCTGTGGCTCACTCAATGCCCAAAAGAGCAAAACGCGTTCGACGGTGTACCCTGATTACTGTGAAGAAGCGATATCGTATGAAGTCATGGGGGAGCTCCTGGAGCGCGCGCAGAAGGCTGCCAACCAGCGTGAACTGGCCGCAGCCAAAGCCCGGATACGAGAGAGGGAAAGACGGGAAACACCAGCCAGGATTACCTCACCCGATGGATGGTATCTGGTATCCGTAAACGGCGTGTCAAAAATGTCCGTTACTTCACCGGCCAGGCAATCCGGCCGGTATGAGTTTAAAGCAGTCACCGTAGAAACCGCTTACCCCCAATACTTCAAGATCGGGTACGACTACGAGAGAGGCTGGTGGTATCCGTCAACTCAACAAATATACAGCTACCATTACAACATCAAGGTGGGAAACGAGCATTGCAATGGCTGGGGAGATTACCATTGGGGGTTCCAGTACAAGCCGGAAAAAGTCTGGGTGGGCGTGGAACGGATGCCAGCCTTTAAAGCGTCCTGGGACTTCCCCCGCGACCGCGCCCCCCAGAGACAATGTGTCAATGAAACCGTTGACAGAAACAATTGCCAGGTGGAGCGCTGCGCCGAATGGAGAGACCCGGAACCTCACAGATACATTGTGCGCTCCAAAGAAGACGCGATCGAACTGTACCGCTCAATTTCTCGCTAGGGCATACGTTTGGCTGGGTAGGCCTTCGGGCTCCACCACCAGACGGAAAACCTGTCGGGCTTCCGGAAGGAGTCCATGCCTTTGGGTGAAATGTTGACCTTACTGTCCGCCGTGGCCGTACCGACAAATCAGCTTCACGAACTCATTTAACGCCGGAATGAATTCCCATGCACCCCGTGCTCAGCTTTTTCCACAGTCCAAGGCCATATTGAAATTAATGAAGCTCTGGCCTCTCAAGGTAACTTCCTGCTTACGTTCAACAACGAAGCCCAACGACTCAAAGAACGGACGGGCTGTTATGCTGACGTTGGCATGTATTGCTGTGATTCCATTCTCGGAAGCAAATTGTCTGATCGCGGCAAAAAGCTTCTTGCCAATGCCGATACCCGCGTACTCGTGATGGCAGAAAAACTGGTCGATGTACCCATCTGACTGTATATCGGCAAACCCGATAATTTTGTCGTTGTGCACCGCCACAAATGGATTATTTGCCCTGATTTTCTCGCAGGCCGATTCCAGATCAAGATCATCTGGTGCCCACGCAGCAACCTGCTCAGGTGAGTAATCCCGGCTATTCAAACGGTGAACTGTGTGGCGAAACAGTTCCACCATTTCCATTTCTTCACCGGGTTTAAAGCGCCGGACAAGCACCATCGCCTGAACCTGATCGCACACGGTACGACAATCAGCCGCCGCATTTGGCGGTCGGCTGAACTGTCTTGTCACGTTCCGGGATTCACATCTTATTTTCTTATGGCTCTGAGCATCCACGACGTTTTTTCATGTATGCGCATGCGGTCAGAAACCAATGCAGCAGTTGACTCGTCATCCGCAGACTGGGCAAGTTTCAAGACCTCTCTGGAGGTCTTGACTACTTGCTCATGCCCTTTGGTCAACAAATCTACCATGACTTCTGAGCTTGGAACGCCTTCCACTTCTTCAATAGAACTCAGTCTTGCAAATTCCTTGTAGGTTCCGGGAGCAGCCACATCCAGAGTACGAATCCGTTCAGCAATGTCATCAACGGCAGTAGCCAACTCAGTGTAATGTTCCTCAAACATCAGATGCAGCTCACGGAACTGGGGGCCACTGACATTCCAGTGAAAATTGTGGGTTTGTAAATACAAAGTATATGAATCGGCCAAAAGACGCTTAAGACCTTCTGCGATCTTTACTCTGTCTTCAGCACCAATGCCTATATCGATATCAGTCATTTTCCTGCTCTCTCAATAAGTAATTTAAAGATTGCCTTATAATTCACGTTGCCAGTGCAAGGGTCCCTGCAATCAACCGGGAAGAATCAACCGGGCCAAGCTCACTGGCATCACACCCGACCAAAGGTAGAGACCGGCAAACCGGTATCCGGCTGACTCTCAACCAAAGATATCAGATTTTTGCCGGTCTGAAGAACCTGATGTGACAACACAGAATTGCTGAGTCCACCGGCGTTCCCCGTTCCACCTTTCACAGGGCTCTAGCCCTCCTTGAGTAACTGGTCTAACCATTCTATGAACCTAAGGTTATGTTGGGACAGGCGCTTCTCTTTATCTGCGATGTAGTAACACAGCCGGGAATTGATCGCCTGGGTGTCCAACTCGGTCAACACGCCTGCTTTCAGATAGCCCTGCGTCAGCGTTCTCGAACAGAATACATAGGCGTTCTCCAGCAAGGCTTGCTGAATGCCAAATAACTCCTGATCGAAATATCTGACTTCAATTTGGCTGCCAGACAAGCCGTTGAGCTGTAGCCAGGCTTGCAAGGGCACATTGGGCAAGGTGCTGTTTTTCCAGCGAGTGGTGTAAATAGTCATTGGCTCTGTCTGGCCAGACTTTGCGGCAGTGTGGGCAGCACAAAACAGATTGAACCGTTCGAGCTTGATGACCTCTGCGCCGGATTGTTTTTCCCTTTCACCGAGCCGGATGGCCAAGGTGAAGCTGTCCGCTTCAATGTCCTCACCACTGGTAATATTCACGCTGGTATCGGGATATAGAGTGTAAAACTCCTGAAGAGCAGGAATAAGCACCAAAGCGGCAAATGACGACGTGGTTGCGACATTGATCTGTCTGTCATTCGCAGCGATTTTGGTGATCGCCGCCTCAATCGTCTGGAATCCCTGGGTCGTGGCGGCTGCCAGTTCCTGCCCCGGTTCAGTGAGAGCCACCTTCCTGGTTGTGCGCACAAACAAGGTAACGCTCAATCGCTGCTCCAGGTTGTTGATGTGGTGAGAAACAGCGGTTGGTGAAAGGGATAATTCAGCGGCAGCTTCCTTGAAACTTCCCAATCTCGCAGCTGCTTCGAAGGCCCTGAGTGCGGGTAAAGAAACTTGCATGATCTCTTCTCTTGAAAGAGTAAAAAAGACAATAGATGATTTTAACTCATCTGCATATGTTTTTTACTCGTTTGTGACTGAATCAAAAAAGCCAAAAAATAGCACTCGACTTCAACCAGCAGAGGTAGCAGAAATGAGTGTTATATTGCACGTAGATTCCAGTGTCAGAGCTGTTTCGAATACGAACCCAAGCCACGACTCCATTTCCAAAAAACTGGCAGGGACGTTTGTTTCACGATTCAGGGAAGAAGCCAGCATAGATGAGTACATCTATCGTGATGTCGGCGTCAATCCGCCTCAGTTCATTACCCAGAACTGGATCGGCGCCGTATTTACCCCGGAATTGAAACGAACCCCGGAGCAGCAGCAGATTCTGGCGCAATCAGATGAACTGATCGCTGAAGTCGAGAAAGCTGACCTCATCGTCATTTCATCGCCCATGTACAACTACGGTATGCCAGCTCAGCTAAAGGCCTGGTTTGATCAAATCGTACGCATCAACAAAACCTTCGATTTTGATCTGGCCCGTGGCGATACACCTTTGGCCCCCCTGCTGACTGGCAAGACCTTGGTGATTGTGACGTCAAGTGGCGAGTTTGGTTTCGGAAAAGGCGAAATCAACGAGGCATCCGGCCACCTGGTACCGCATTTACGTACAGTGAGCAAGTACCTGGGTGTGACAGAAATACACGAGATCGCGTCTGAATATCAGGAATTTGCAGATCACCGACATGAAAAGTCCTTGCGAATGGCCGCGTCCAAAGCCACTGAACTCGCCTCTGTGTTGGCCGCAAAGCTGGGAGCCTGAAACAGGTTAAACACGGAACAGATAACCCATTTTGCCAGGCAAACCATTGCACTGGCTCAGCAACAGGCAGACAAGGGTGGCTTACCTTTTTCATCCATCATTGTGAGCCTTGCGGTTTGTTTTATATGGCGATACGTCTGATAAAAAACAGTCAAGTGGCAGTAAGGTAGGGGGTCTTCACAGCGCCTGCAGAAGAACGCCTCTCAGAATTCCCCTCCTTTTCTCAGAGAAGCTCCTGCCTTCCCGCTTTGCTCACTCAACTGAGCATCGAGATCCTGAATTTGCTGGACGATGTTGATGAGCTTCCGGCCAGTTCCGGTCAATGAATATTCGGTGCGCGGCGGAATCTCGGGAAAGCTCTCTTTTTGCATCAGACCGTACGCGGTAAGTTTCCGAAGGCGCTCAGACAGAACCTTCTTTGAGATTCCTTCTATATGCCGTTCGAGGGCACCTGGCCGGTTGATCCCGTTGTCAACGGCAAGGAGGACGGCAACGGACCACTTACAGCCTACAACCTCTTCCAACTTGCGATAGGTACTGCGAGCCGTCAAAATTTTTTTCCCCTCTGGTTCTGCCAAATTACACCAAAAAGTGCCCAGGCCACGCATTTGTGCCCGCTATTCACCCAGATCAGCAGCCCCTATCCTTTGATCGTGCGCGCACCAATCCATCAAGCTTA
>JAUIAZ010000242.1 GCA_030427465.1 Gammaproteobacteria bacterium
CAGGGTGCCACCGTGAAGGTGTGTGCGCTCTACCTGCCCAATAGCACCTATACCCAGGAAGACCTGATGGACGGCGTGAGTGTGGCCACTCCGCCGGAGATCGCTGCGCAAATGGGTGATCGTCACATTCGCATCTTTACTTTCTGAGGAGGTTCCGTATGAGAATCCGTATTCAGAGTCTGCTGCACCGGGTGGCACTTGTTCTGGCCCTGACGCTGTCAGCAGCGGTGCAGGCAGACGAACTGGCCATCGAACTGGATGAACTCAGGCAGTTGCTGGACAGCCAGCGTGATCAGCTGGTGTTCGTGGATGTCAGAGACCCGGTCGAGATCATGTTTACCGGTTTTACCGATGCCGTTGATCGCAATGTGCCTTATCTCCTGGTCGACCGTACCGACTGGGATGAGGAGAAGAACCGCTTCCGGCTGAATCGTAACGCAGATTTCGCGGCGCAGGTCGAGCAGATACTGAAAGCCAAGGGGCTGGACAAGCGGGCCATCGTGGTCACCATGTGCCGTTCCGGTAGCGAGCGCGGCAAGCCCAGTGCAGAGTATCTGCGCGAGCAGGGCTTCAGCCGGGCGCTGTATCTCGTCGACGGCTTCCAGGGTTCCTCACTCAAAGAGGGAGAGCATAAGGGGCTGCGTATCCGTAACGGCTGGCAGAACTCCGGTCTGCCCTGGCAGAGCAAGCCGAACCCGGAGAAGATTTATCGGCCTTGAAGACTATAGATCCGGGGCTAATGGCCGGGTTTAGCCGGCAGCCCCCTGGCGTCTGTAAAGAAATCTCCAAGCGTGATGTTGATATGCTTCTCCATCATCTGCCGCGCATAGAGCCATTGATCGTCGAAGTCGAAATCTCCCTTCTGGTGATCGACGCTTTCCTGCACCCGGTAGTCGTTTTCGTGCCAAACCACACCTTCTGCATCTTGCAGGCGATAATTTACCTTGAAGTCGGCAATCACTTCGTAGTCACTGGGTGCCAGCCCTAGTGTCAGAAGTCCTTTGGCCAGCGACTCCGTAAACTGATGGTCCAGATACGCAGGCCCCTTTTTGTCGTAAGCCGTCAGTTCAACTGACAACTGCAGGTCGCTATTCCCGGCATGTGCAAGGCTGGCGCCCTGCGGAAGATTGTTCTCCAGGTAGCTATTCAAATCCTGCAGAGCGCGGCGGGTGCCCACAGACAGGTTAGCCTGGTTCAGCGGGGTCATGGGTTGTTGTTCTCCGCCACTGAAAACACCGGGTTCTGGCTGGCTTATCGATACCTCATATGCAATGGCTTTGCCTTCCCAATGCATGCCACTGGCTCGTTCCATCATCGACGGATTGATCCTGGCATTGCTGGCGCATCCGCTTACGCCGGCAATCATGATCCCGGTTACTATAATTTTAAGGTTATTTTTAGCGTTAGTTTTCAGGGTGTTTTTCATCATCTGTTTCCTCTTGGTTTCATTCAGTTCAGTTGGGAAATTTTTCAGTTCAAACGCAGCAGGCAGTTTGAAAAATCAATCGACGTTGGAAGAGGCCTGTCGCTTTCGGTATAGAAAAAAAGTGGGGTAGGGCCTTCCGTATTGGTGACATCGCCTTGGGCAAAGCAGATACGGCCAGCAGAGTCAGACCAGGCGCTGCTGTGCCTCTCAACCGCTAGCAGCGGCAGCGTGTGCACTCCCAGGATGGGAGTCACAGGAAGTCCATTGGCGCCGGTTGTCGGCTGACCAAACGCGAGGCTCTCCAGGTCGAAAGCTGACCATCCGACACGTTGGAAATTGCCTGTGCAGTCGCTACTGTTCTGGAACCATAAAGATAAATTGCGAGTGCCACGGCTGAGTGAAACTTCACTGAGGGTCAGCCATGAATCACTGCCATTTTGGCTGGCACAGGTTTCACTGACGAAACAGCCGATTAGTGGGTTGGTTGGGTCACTTTCACAGACCAGTTCGTGGCGAGTTTCCAAGACCACCGGGTAGCGTCGTGCACCGACAGAGTTGCTGTTAAATTCGCGACCGGTTTCGATGGTCCCGACATCAGGGTTCCGACCTTGAGCGGGTGGATTGCTCCGATCATTGTCACGGTCACCACTACTGGAGCCACAGGCGCTGAGCAGGCAGCTCAAACCAATGGCAGTAAGCTTGTTTCTGTTTACCAGGCTTGAATGTCTCATTTTCATATTGCGCTCCATCATGGCTCTGTTCATTTTTTTGTCCCTTTTTGCTGTCTGCTGATACTCAAGATAACGCTTTAGTGATGCATATCCTGATGCCAAAAATTTTTGCTGGGTTTTGATGGGTCCGGGCTCAGGTCGTACCGGTTACCAGGGATTGATAGCTGGTGTTCGCCTGTTTCAGAGAAACCAGACACTGGCGGGTCTTGTGGCTGATCGGGCGTCCGTGATCGGGGCGAAAAGCTTTTATCCAAGCTACCAACTCGTTACGGGAGACGATGGGTTTGGAGCAGTTCTCCGTGCCAGTCAGGCTCGCCTGAGGATGCGAAAACAGGACCAGTGGTTGCACCCAGGCTCGGGCTTTCTCTTTCTTCAGATAGTCGCACAATAACCAGGCTTGCCGTTTTACCTGCCGAACCGGATTACGCATGGTTTTTCCGTAGCGGGTGCCTCCGCGACCGGTTTTGACTACGGACCACTCAGGCGCAATTTCCATACACTGGATTTCGCCGTGGTTATGCTTTACCTCAATGATGAAGAGACAATGGGGGCCGGCTACAATCAGGTCGGCCTCTGTTACGCCCCTTCTTGAATGGACATTTGGTATATCAACCTAGTTGAATACTGCGTAGAAGTCGGGCAAGTCTGCGAGAGCGCCCAGGGCGAGATCCTCGCCTCTGGCGCCGGACTCGATTACGCGATCGCCGTGGTGGGATAGCGCCATGATGAGAACCACCAGTCCCAGAAAAAGGCCAGCGTAAGGATGTACGAAAATACCGATAATACAGGCGAAAGGCAGGCCGATTGAGATGGTGTGATTCCGGGCTGCCTGCTGCTTCATTCTCTCTCCTGTTTTATCGTTCGCCTTGGTGATGAATCTTAAAGAGAGAATCTGGGGATAAGCGGAATCAAAAATTTTTGGTGGGCTTCAGGTCAGCGTTTTTTCCAGGAGTTGCTCAAAGTCATCTGACTCATCAAAAGGCACCAACTCAATCCGGTCGGATTTGTCTTCAGCCAGGTCTCTGTAGAAAGATGCAACCAGGTTTCTCAGCGCAGCGGGGTACCACTGGGTTCCACCCCACTTACTTGGGGGTACGCCATATCGGGGTTTGCCGGTATCTGCCTGGTACATGGGAAAACAGAAGCGAAAAGTGCTGATGACCCCGGCCAGTTGACTGAACGCCCCCATCTGCGCCCGCTGTTTTTCACCGCTGACCGTAAAGCTCTTGGCATCAATGCTCAGCAGTCGCCCGGAACGGCTGAGAATCAGAAGATCCAGTTCTGCGAAGACCTTGCCACCTTTGATCTGGCGTACCTCCATATTCATACAGGCTTCGCTGATTTTTTCAGGGTTTTTCTGCATCCATAGCCAGGCACGGTAAGCCACCAGCCATTCAAACAGGCGGGAAAAATTCGTGATACCTGGGGCCAGATACAGTGTTTGACCCTGATCCACCCGAAGCGCCGGGTTCTCCGGGTTGGCCGCCTTCAGAAATGCCAGCAGTTTCGGGTTTTTGGGGAGATGAATGGTGCGGTCAAACTTAAGCAGAATATTCTGTAACATGGTTTCTGACAGTTCTTTGCGAAAGCTACCCAGGTGCTGGGCCAGAGCCGGTTTCCAGATATTCGGATTTCCGCTTTCCTGGCCAAACCGCTCCATTAGAGTCTTTACGGCCCGCTCCAGTTCGCTGACGGGTAAACCGACTTTCCAGAAGTTCTTAAGGTGGGTATTCAGCTGCACAATATCCAGCCCGTCGAACAGCGCGGAACCACGGGTTTGGGCCAGGGCAGCATGCTCAAAACAGAGCCTGCGGTATTCTGGTCGTTCATGGAACAGGGTATAGGCTTGTTCCACCCACAGTGGAAAGGCTGTATCGTCCCGGGCGTCTTTCCCGGTAGCGCTGAGCGGAGTGGCACGATTATTGGCTGTAGGCACGATGCCATAGCTGGCAAGGCGGACTATCAGAGGAATCGTGGGGATCATCAGTTCCTGGGGCTTTTTATCAGCTCGTGACCAGCACAGCAGCTTGCCACTGGCGGGTGCAACCAGTAACGCGATGACTTTGGTGTTCGCCTTGTGATCCCAGCGCTCAAAAGCCAGCCACATGCCCAGCGACTGAACCTTTAGCCCCCCGCCCCAGGCCAGTGCAACCTTCTGATTGCTGTAAGATTGCAGCCGCTCTGACAGTAGTCTGGCGATGCCATCCGGCTGTGTTTCCAGGTCGCTCTGCAAAGAAATTTCTTCAACGGTTATGACGGGAGACAGTTGAGCCAGTGCCAGGCGCAAGCGGTCAGGCCAGCCTCTGGCGCGCGCGTAGTCGCTGACCAGAACCTGGACGCGTTGCGGCTGGCAGGCTGCAATCGGCACCACGTTGGTAATTTCCTGTTCAGTGGCGATGCAGATTAACTGGTCGACGCGGGGATAGGGCTCTTGTGTTTCGCGAATCTCAGGCATGACAGTGATTCAGTAAGTTCACCAGACAAAGCCTTGCTGATTACCGTGTGAAAGGCAAGCAGCGTCAATTATGCCCGGGCATCGAGTCACAAAAACTCGCATAGGGTTTACGATGCTTGCGATCACCGCGCTTGAAAGCCCTCTTGCGATCTTTCATCGGCAGACTGCGGTTGCAGCGCGCCGCATATTTGGCAACGGAATTGTTTTTCATCTTGGCGTCTCAGGAATTATCATACAGAGCACGACCAGGACACACGGTAAGTTACCAGTCATTGAATCCACTCCCGCTAATACTGAAGGAATCGGAATCAAAAGAACCAGAGCTAAAACTGTTCATGCCAGAGCTGCTGGTGTGGTCGTTGTGCCAGTTGTGCTCATGGATGTCGCTGCCAAAAGGATTGCCATGCACATCGACTCCGCCTGTTCCCCCGATCATCGGCAGACCGGTCGCCGGATTCACTGCAAAGTCATCGTACTCACACCCTAAAGACCCGGACGTACCGCGGGTACCCCAATCTGTGATGCCCCTGCCGTTGGAGCCTGTGCTTGATGAATCGGACAGGACTGAAATCATGCCCTTCAAAAAATTGAGGACAATAATCGCTGTAAAGATGAACCAGAATGTTTCCATGATTGCTTTCCTCTGCTTTGGCTGAACCTGGGAACAGCTTAGCGAGGGGTAGAGGAGACCGGGGAAGGCAAAAATTTTTGCGTCATCAGTCCCGATGTGAGCGTCTTTTATACTTCCAGCCGGTCGGATGAAGGAGGAAGGAAAAGTATGAAGGGCTTAATCAGTCACAGTTTTTATGGCCTGTTCCTGTTTATTATCTGTACTCGTCCAGGCAGGGAAGTACCAGCTGAAGTCGCTGTAACAAGTGACTATGGCGTCAACCCCGATTAAATGGCCATTTCTGGGTCCCACGGTTTACCGTGTCTTACCATCGAATTCAGCACTACGACCATCTTTCGGACACAGGCGATAAGCGCTGCTCTTTT